>NZ_JHXW01000017.1 GCF_000622245.1 Fusobacterium perfoetens ATCC 29250
AGCGGGAAACTGACTTTAAGATAAGTACTCTATAGACAACTTCGAGACTAGGAGTTAGATAGGTTGGGAGTGTAAGTGAAGTAATTCATTAAGCGGACCAATACTAATAAGTCGGAATCTTAATCAAGAGAAATTACTATGTAGTATTGAGTGTTTAAAAACTCAAAATATAAGTTGGCAAGAAAAGCTACGAGGGTACACCTAGTAACATACCGAACCTAGCAGTTAAGCTCGTAAACGCTGAAAGTACTTGGGGGGCAGCCCTCTGGGAGGATAGGAACTTGCCAACTTTTTTTATTTTTTGAAAAAATAAAAAAAGAAAATATAAAATATTTAGAAATTAAAAAGTTATTATGAAAGAGTTATACAATAATTTATATTTTTTATTAATAGTATTTAATACAAAGTAATAAATGTAAAAATTAAAATAAGATTTAAAAAAATGAATTTATATTTTGATTGAAATATAAAAAATAGAGTAACTTGTTAAAATTTTTATAATAAAAATTGAATAACTATATCTAATAAAGATAGTATTAATATACAGATTGAATTAAAAAAATATATAAAAATTTATTGTAAGAAGTTATGTAGATTAAAAAATTTTAAAGAAATATATTAAAATTAAAAATTTGATTGGTATTTTAATATTTAATAAAAATATTATATAGATTTAATAGATTTAGAAGTAAATTTCTAAATTAAAAAGATTATATATTTCTATCTAGAGAAAAAACTAAGTATAATAAAAAATAATTAAAAAGATTATATATTTCTATCTAGAGAAAAAATTAAGTATAATAAAAAATAATTAAAAATGAATATTAAATAAAAAAAAAAATATTTAGTAAAAAATCTTATTTCTTTAAAAAATTTATTATAAACAGAAAATAAAAGGAAAAAGCAAAAATATATAGTATAATATTATAATATAAAAAATAAAAATCTTAAAGAGGAGAAAAATGAAGAAGGCTGTAGGAATAGTGATAGAATATAATCCATTTCATAACGGACATAAATATCATTTAGATAAAGCAAAAGAATTGGGGGATATTGTAATAGGAGTAATGAGTGGGGATTATGTTCAAAGAGGAGAACCAGCTTTTATTAATAAATGGAGTAGAGGAGAGATAGCTTTAAAAGAGGGAATAGATATATTGTGTGAGTTACCAAGTTATTATTCTACTCAAAGTGCAGAGATTTTTGCTAAATCTTCAATAGGGATATTAAAGAATTTAGGAGTGACTACTATTCTTTTTGGGTCTGAAAGTTCAAATATTGAAAAATTAAAAAAAATATTAGAATTAGAAAAAAATAAAGAATTTAATGAAGAAATAAGGAGAAATTTAGATGAAGGAATTTCTTATCCTAATGCTTATAGTTTAAGTATAAAAAAATTTTTAGAAAAAGATATAGAAATCAATTCAAATGATATATTGGGAATTGAATATTTGAGAGCTATAAAATATTATGATGAAAAAATTGAGGCTCAAACTTTGAAAAGAAGAGCTGGTGGATATTATTCACAAAAAGAAGAAAATAATATTATGAGTGCTACAGGAATAAGAAAATTAATATTTGAAAATAAAAGTATAGAAAATCTGGTTACTAAAAATTCTTTTGAAGTTTTGGAAAAGGAAAAAGAAAAAATTACTAAGATATCAGATTTTTATCCATTAATAAGATATGCTATATTAAGTAAAAAAGAAAAATTAGCAGATTATCAAGATGTAGAAAATGGATTAGAAAATAGAATATATGAAATGGCTTTAAAGTATGAAAATCATCAAGAATTTTTTAATAATCTTATTACTAAAAGATATACAATAGGGAGAATACAAAGAATATTAATTCATATTTTATTAGATATAACAAAAGCAGATACTAATTATTTAAAAGAAAATATTCCTTATATAAGAATTTTAGGATTTTCTAAAAAGGGAAGAGAATATTTAAAAACTATAGAAAAAAATAATGATGTAAAAATATTAACTTCTTTTAAAAATATAAAAAAAATATTAAATGAAAAAGAAATAAAATTTTTAGAATTAAATGAAAAAGCTAGTATAATTTATAAAATTATTAATCCTTATGAGGATAGAAAAATTCCAATAATTATAGATTAATAAAAATATATGAAAGGAGGATTGTATAAATAAATATTTATATTTATAATACAATAAAAAATGAAATTAAATAAAAAAGTACAAATTCTATATGGAATAGGAGTCAGTTATGCAATAGTAGACCAGATATTTGCTCAATGGATATTATATTTTTACTTACCACCAGAAAGTTCAGGATTAAAACCTATAATGGCTCCAGCACTAATATCTATAGCTTTAGCAATTTCAAGAATAGTAGACATGATAACAGACCCAACAATAGGTTATTTATCTGATAAAATAAATACTAGATGGGGAAGAAGAATACCTTTTATAGCTGTAGGAAGTATACCTTTAGGAATAACTACAATAGCATTTTTTTATCCTCCAACTGGAAATCCAACAAGTTCATTTATTTATTTAGCTATAATTGGTTCGCTATTTTTTACTTTTTATACTATAGTTGGAGCTCCATACAATGCTTTAATTCCTGAAATAGGTAATAGTATGGAAGAAAGATTAGATTTATCAACTTGGCAATCAGTATTTAGACTTCTTTATACAGCTATAGCTATGATAATACCTGGATTACTTATTAAAGTATTAGGGAAAGGAGATACTTTAATAGGAATAAGATATATGGTATTTATTTTAAGCATAATTTCAATTATTGGAGGATTTGTAACTGTTTTTGGAGTAAAAGAAAAAAATTATTCCAAAGGAGAAGTTTCAAAAATTTCTTTTAGAGAAACTATAAACTCACTTAAAAGCTATAAAAGTTTTTATTTTTATTTATTAGGGTTATTATTTTTCTTTGTTGGATTTAATACTTTAAGAGCTACAATGAATTACTATGTAGAAGATATTATGGGTTATGGAAAAGCTCAAATAACTTTAGCTTCAGCTATTTTGTTTGGAATGTCAGCTCTATTTTTTTATCCAACAAATAAGATTTCTAAAAAAATAGGTTATAGAAAAGTAATGTTAGGTTGCTTGGGGCTTTTAATAATTTTCACAGGAATGTTATATTTTTTAGGAAAAATATTACCAACATCTTTTGGATTTGTATTGTTTGCTTTATTAGGAATTCCTGTAGCAGGAGGAGCTTTTATATTTCCACCAGCAATGTTGAGTGAAATAAGTAATAAGATAAGTGAAAAAACAGGAAATAAAATAGAGGGAATATGTTTTGGAATACAGGGATTTTTCTTAAAATTAGCTTTTATGTTGTCAATATTAGTTTTACCATTTATATTAGTATGGAACAATAATGGAAGTGGAAATGTAACAAAAGATGGAATATATATGACAGCTATTTTTTCAGTAATATCTTTTATAATTTCAGCATATTTTTATTATAAATATGAAGAATAAAATAAAAATTAGGGGAAATTTATGGAAAATATTTATATAATCTCTATTATATTTTTCTTTTTAGAATCACTAATATATTTTATTTCGCCTATATCCATAATTTTTTTATTAATAACTTTATTAGGATATTTTTTTTTGGTATTTAAAATAAAAAATATTGAAGTTTATGTATTCGCTATAGTTTTTTTATTAAGAATAATATTAGGGATAAATTTTAGTAATTATGATGTAGGAGATATCATAGAAATTAAAACTGAGATTTTAAATGGAAAAGGAAAAATAGAAAAGATAGATAATAAATTTTTAAGAGAATATAAATCAATATATGTAGAAAATATTGAAGATGGAAATTATAAATTTATTGGAGAAATAAAAAAAATTAATGATAGATATTTAATATTGGATATTTTTGAAAAAGAAAAAAAGGTAAAAAAATCTAGTGAAGTATTTTTAGAAAGAAAAATCAATATATTAAGAAAAAAACTTTCCAATGGTTGTGTAAATTTAATTGAAGCAATGATATTGGGAGATAAAAGTAATATTTATAAAGAAATTCAAGATAAATTTAGATATTCAGGTACTAGTCATTTATTAGCAATTTCAGGTTTACATATAGGAATAATATTGGGAATTATTTTATATGTTTTAGATAAATTTTCATTAAAGAAAGAAATAAAATATATTTTTGGGTTAATTATTTTGAGTATTTATATTTTTTCTATAAAAATAAGTCCTTCTGTAATAAGAGCATATATAATGGGAGTTGTGTATATAATCAGTAATATTATTTATGAAAAAAATGATATAAAAAAATCTTTTTTAGTAGCCTTTATTATCAATCTTTTGATATATCCAAATTCTTTTTCAAATATTTCTTTTTTGATGTCATATCTTTGTGTTTTTACAATATTATGGATATATCCAAAATTTCAAATACAAATAAAAATTAAAGGGAAAAATTGGTGGAATTATTTAATATTTTTATTATCTATTCAGATAATGTTAACTCCTTTAACTTTATATTTCTTTAAAACAATAAATTTTTTATCATTTTTTATAAATATAATATTGACACCACTTGGTTCAGTTTTTATAATACTAGGATTTGGAAGTATTATAATTCCAAACGTATTTTCTAAATTTTATTTAATGATAGTAGAGGGAGTTTATATATTATTAGAAAAAAATTTAAATATTTTTGAAAAAATCCCGTACCTTAGTTTAAAAATAGAAAATCAAATAAATTTTAAAATAATAATATTAACTTATATAGTTATTTTTGGAATAATATTTAGTAAAAAATTGAAAGAATATTTAAAAAATTAAATCAAAATATAATTTTACTTTAAATTATAGGAGAGAGAATGAAAACAGTAAAAAAGGAATGTTTTATAGAATTTGAAGAAAAAAAATCAAAATTTATAGGTTATGTAAAACCTGTTTCTTCAAGAGAAGAGGCTGAAAAATTTATAGAAAAAATAAAACAAAAACACTATGATGCTACTCATAATTGTAGTGCTTATAAATTAACTGAAAATGGACAAGAATATTTTAAAGTAGATGATGATGGAGAACCTAAAGGAACTGCAGGTAAACCTATGGGAGATATAATTAATTATATGGAAGTAGAAAATTTGGTTGTAATAGCAACTAGATATTTTGGTGGAATAAAATTAGGAGCTGGAGGGTTGGTAAGAGCTTATGCTAAAACAGCTAAATTAGTTATACAAGAATCAGAGATAGTTGATTATATAGAAAAAAAAACATATCTTTTAGATTTTTCATATGATAAAGTTGGAGAAGTAGAGCAAATTATATTAAAAAATAATGATGATATATTAGAAAAAGGATATAATGATAAAGTAACCTATAAAGTTATTCTTTCTAAAAAATCTATTGAAGAATTGGAAAATAAGAAAGATATTTCAATAATAATAATTTAAAAGATTATTGACAAGTATAGAAAAAAAATATATACTTAAAATAAAAAGAAGAATGGAGGAAAATATGTTTTATAGTGCATTTATAGTTTTGAAGAATGATGAAATAAAAAGTTGGATAAATATTAATTCAAAAGAGGAATTTCTGGAAAAAGTTTGTTCTCCATTTTTAAATAATGATAAATTTCAATTTAATGGTGAAATAATTGATAAATCACAAATAAAAGAAGTTAAATTTGTAGAGACAGAAATGGAGCAAATAGGAGATTACAAACTTATTTTAAGATATATAAAAGAGACAAAATGTTATGGGGATAAATTTGTAAGTGAAAAATATCCTATCTATTATGTAAAAGATATTACAAAAGAAATTATAAAATAAATATTAATTATAATATAAGATAAAAGGCTGATATAAATTTATATAAAATTTATACAGCTTTTTTTATAAAAATACAAAAAAAAGTTGACAAATATTATTTGTTATGATAAAATTAAAACATATTTGAAACGAATACAAATTAGATTTAAAGTTTAGGATAAAATTAGGAGGAAAAAATGAAAAAGTTTAGATGTAAAGTTTGTGGTGCAGTAATAGAAGAAGGAATGGAAATTTGTCCAGTATGTAAAGTTGGTCCAGATAAATGGGAAGAAATAGTTGAAGGAGAAGGAAGAGTTTGGGCTACTGAACATAAAATTGGAGAAGGATTAGCTTGTGGAGATGAAGAAATTATTGCCGGATTAAGAGCTAACTTTGAAGGAGAATGTACAGAGGTTGGAATGTACTTAGCAATGTCAAGAGTTGCTGATAGAGAAGGATATCCAGAAGTAGCAGAAGCTTATAAAAGAATAGCTTTTGAAGAAGCTGAACATGCTGCTAAATTTGCTGAATTATTAGGAGAATGTGTAACTGATTCTACTGAGAAAAATTTATCTATGAGAGTAGAAGCTGAATATGGAGCAACAGCTGGAAAATTTGATATAGCTAAAAGAGCTAAACAATTAGGATTTGATGCTATCCATGATACAGTTCATGAAATGGCTAAAGACGAAGCTAGACATGGAAAAGCATTTACTGGATTATTAAATAGATATTTCGGAAAATAATAATAACTAAAAAATATATAGAAAGGATATTGAATTTTCAATATCCTTTTTTTATTAAAGAAATTAGATATGAGAATAGTAAAATAATAATAAAATTTAATTTATTTTCTTGATTTTTTTATTTCAATAAGGGATAATAAAAGAAAAAATTAGGAGAAAGAGAGATGAATAAAAAACCAAAAGTAGTTGTTATTGGTGGAGGAAGTGGAATTTCTGTAGTATTAAGAGGATTAAAATATCTTCCAATAGAACTTACAGCTATTGTATCAGTAGCTGATGATGGGGGGAGTAGTGGAACTTTAAGAAAAGAATTTGATTCTCCTCCTCCTGGAGATTTAAGAAATGTATTAATAGCTTTAAGTGATGTAGAACCAATAATAGAAGATGTTTTTCAATATAGATTTAAAGAAAATAGTTCTATAGGAGCTCATCCTCTAGGAAATTTATTAATAATGGCAATGAATGAAATAACAGGAAATATAGGAGAAGCAGTTGATAGGCTTAGAAAACTTTTTAATATAAAAGCCAAAATATTACCTTCTACAACAGAAAATATAGTATTGTATGCTGAAACAGAAAATGGAAAAATAATAGAAGGTGAATCTAATATACCTTTCAGTAATGAAAAAATAAAAAAAGTATTTTATAAGAATGAAAGAAAAGCTCCTATAGAGAATTTAAAAGTTTTAGAAGAAGCAGATTTAATAGTTTTTGGAATAGGAAGTTTATATACAAGTTTAATTCCTAATCTTTTGTTAGAAGGAATGAAAGAAAGTTTAAGAAAAACAAAGGGAAAAATAGTATATATTTGTAATGCTATGCAACAACCTGGAGAGACCACAGGATATAGTGCTGATGACCATATACAAGCTATTTGTGATGTGATTGGAGACAATATTATAGATGAAATCGTAGTGGACACTAGAGAAATTCCTGAAGAGATATTAAAAAGATATAAAAAACAAAATAGCGATAGAGTTATAGTAGAAAAAGAAAAAATAAAAAATAGAAATATAGAAGTAATAGATAGGGATATATTGGAAATAGATTCAAAGGGAATGATAAGACATCATCCATATAAATTATCTGCAACACTATACTCTTTAATAGATAAATGGGGAGAATTTTATAAATAATTTTTAAGAGGAGTTTTGCTGCTAAATTCAGTAATAACTCCTCTTTTTTATTTTTAGAAAATTAAAATTTCAACATCTTGGGCAAGTTTTTCTAATTTTAAATTTAATTCATTAGAAATATTTTTAGAAAGATTTTCTATAAAATTATTATCAGTATTTTGTAATTCTTGAGTAATAGAATTAGCAAGTTTTTCTTTATTTTTTTCTGATAATAACATATCTTTTCTAACTAATTTTCTAGCAAGAATAGGAATTGATTTAGTCATAAATAAAGTTTTACTTTTATTGAATCCTATACTAGTAATGAGAATTCCTAATAAAGCTCCTCCAATAAAACCAAGAGGACCAGTAGCAATAAGAGCTGTACCACTACCACCACAAATACTTCCAATTAAAACTCCAACTATTAATGAAACAACACCATTTATAATATTTTCACCTTGAAGATTTTTTATAGAAAAAGAAAGATTATTAAAATTAGTGTTTGTATCAATAGAAACAAGTTTCATTTCTTCCTTTGGAATTGAATATTTAGTACAAATATTATCAATAGAATTTTGTAAATTATGACAAAGTTTAAAAGACCAATTAATAATAATATTTTCTAATAGAGATTTGATTTGTTCAGGAGAAAGGATACTTTTAATTTGATTAGATAGAATTTCATTCATTTCTTGTATAGTATCTATCTTTCCTTTTTTCCAAAGAGAAATATTTGGAAGAACAGCATTATTTATTATATAATCTGTAAGTTTTTCTACAATGGAATAGATTAAATCATTTATTTCAATTTTTACATTTTTTTCTATAATTCCACTATTAATAAATTCTTTTACCTCTTTTCTAAATTCTCTAAGTCTTTCATCAATAATTCCAGAATAAGCTAATCCTTTTCCAATAGAAAATTCAGGTTCTTCAGAATTAACAATAATAGAGTTTGGAAAAGAAAATTTACATTGTTCTTTAAAGAATCTCATTCTAGAGGCTCCCCCTGTAAGAATAAGAAGTTTTGGTGGAGCATCTTTTGTAACTTTAGCTGCTTCATATAAAGAGTATTGTAATCCCTCCATAAAAGATTTTCCATCTAATTCTGGAATTGGTTTATTTATAATGTTTCTTATTATTTCAGGACTTGCTTTAATAGTTAAATTCTGAACTCCATCATAATATAATGAAAGAGATTCTTCATAGAATGAATCTTTATATAATTCCTCATTTGAAAAATATTTTTCTTTAACTTTTCTAGCCACTAATTGAGCATAGCAACGCCAACCATAACTTTCTTCAAAAATTTCCTCTATTTTATTTTGTTGTGTATTTGTTCTTATAGCTTCTTGTAAAAGATATTCATCGATAATTCCACTACCAAGATTATTATTTCCAAAAACTCCTATTCCTGTTTCTTTTCCATTAACAATATAAGCAAAATCTAAAGTTGAAGAACCTATATCGATAACAAGTACACTTTCTTTTAAAAGTTCTGGGTTAACTCTAATATTTTTAGCTTCTCTAGCATATAAAAAAGCTGCTCTGGATTCAGAAATAACTCTCACATTAGGAAGTCCAGAATTTTTTAATAATTCTTGATATACTTTTCTTTTTTCAAGATTCCAACCAGCTGGACAACCAACTGTTATTTGTACCTCTTCTCCTAAGGTAAAATCTTTTATTTTATTAGCTACTCCTCTAGAGAAAGTTGTAATATCTTTTTCAGAGAATTTACTTTTAAATCTAACTCTTAAAGAATTTTTATTTCCAGAAGAGATAGCTTGTTCACCTATTAAAATTTCATTTTCTTCTAAAGCCACAGCAGATATAAAACTTGCTTTTTCATCTATTGGAAGTATTATTGGTTCAATATCTTTACTTAAAGATGAAATTTGAGTAACAGTACTTTCTCCGTCACCTAAATCGAAACCTATATATCTCATATAAACTCCTTTAATTAATTTTTTTTGTAGCAATACCTCTAACTAAAATTTTATTGTTAGATTTATCTATGAAAGCTGATTTTATTGTCATTGAAGAATTTTTTGATGGTAAAATATCAAAATATTTTTCTTTATCATTTGAATATGAAATTTTTTCAATATTATTTTCTAGTAGTATACTTTGTATCTCTTTATTAAGAGAAGAGATAATATTTTCATTTTTTGTATTGTCTGCTTCATCAATTTTTTGAAATAACATTAAAATATCATTATTTAATTTTCCATCAGATTTATTTTCAAGATTGTTGAGAATTTTAAATTCTTCAATATATCTATCTATTGATTCCATAGAGTTATCCATATAATTTAAAATATTATTTATATCTATATTAATTTCTGTTTTTTGATTTTTTTCTATTTTTGATGAAATAGTTTTATATTTTTTTATAATAAAAAATAATAATATTATTTCACAAATAAAACTTAGGAAAAAAGTAAAACTAATAAAATAATATTTATTTTTTAAAGAGTTAAAACCTCCTAAAATTATGGAATAAATTAGACCACAATGAAAAATAGTAGTAAAAATATTAGATAGTTTAGAGTTTTTGACTGAATTATTTTCATTTGACCAAACAATAGTTTCACCAATAGTGTTGTAAAGATTTAGATTTTCTTTTAACATTGTAAAAATTATTCCAATTTGTTGTCTAAGTTTTATATTTTTTTCTTCAGACATAACTTCATGTTGAATAATTTCAATATTTTCTAATAAGATATTTTTGGCATCAAAAATGTTTTTTTTATTTAAAAGAGATTGATTTATACTCTCTCTTATTTCTAGCCATTTATTTTTAGCTTTCATATGATTACACCTCCACTTATAATATTTTGACGAGAAAAAAATAGATTTCGTTTAAATAAGTAAAATTTCTAGTTAAAAAAATATTTTCTCTTAGAAATTAGTAAAAATATATGGTATAATTATCATTAAGAAAAATATTAAGGAGGATTTGACTTTGGGTAAGATAATCTATGTTAGTGGTGGAGCTCGTTCAGGTAAAAGTGGATATGCAGAAGATTATATAGCTGAAAGATATAGTAAAAAGATTTATCTAGCTACAGGAATAGCTTTTGATGATGAAATGAAAGATAAAATAGAAAAGCATAAAAGAAGAAGAGGAAAAAATTGGAAAACTATAGAAAATTATAAGAATATTCCAAATCTTTTAAAAGAACATATGGAAGGGTATGATGTTATACTTTTGGATTGTTTAACAAATATGATAACTAATTATATGATATTAGATAATGAAAAAGATTGGGAAAAAATATCTATGGAAGAAATAAATGGAATAAAAAGATTTATAGTTAGAGAGATTGAAAGAATTATTCAATTCATAAGAGAAAATCCAATTGATATGGTAGTAGTAACTAATGAATTAGGAATGGGATTAGTACCAGATAATTATTTAGGAAGATATTTTAGAGAGATTGCAGGAAAAATAAATCAAATAGTGGCAAAGGAATCTGATGAAGCTTATTTTGTAGTTTCGGGAATTCCTATGAAATTAAAATAGATTTTATTTTGGAGGATAAAAATGAGAGGGTTAATATTACTTTTTAAATTTATGACAAGATTGCCAATTCCAATAGAACCTAAATTTGATTCTGAAGAATTAGGTAAAAGTATGAAATTTTTTCCTGTAGTTGGAATTGTAACAGGAATATTAATGTATATTTTTTATTTAGTAGGAGTACAATTTATTCGTTCTCCATTTGTATTAGCAACTGTATTAGTATTAATAGAAATTGGAATAACAGGGGCTATGCATCTTGATGGATTATCAGATACTTTTGATGGAATTTTTAGTTATAGAAGTAAACAAAAAATGCTTGAGATTATGAAAGATTCAAGAATAGGAGCTAATGGAGCTATTGCTTTAATTATGTATTTTTTATTAAAAATAATTATTTTAGGTTCTATTGAAATGGAAACATCTTTGATGGGATTAGGATTTTTAACACCAGAATTAAAAACTTTTGGAATGGGATTTGCATTATTAGTTTCTCCTGTAGTAGCGAGAGCTAATAGTGTACTAAATTGTGCTATGACATCATATGCTAGAAGTTCTGGAAGTGCTAAAGAATTAGTAGAACAAACAAATAGAAATGGAGCAACAATAGCAATATTAATTTCTACAGTTTATTCTCTACTTGTACAAGCTTTTGTATTCCCAAGTTTAAATCCTATATATTTAGTAAATATAATATTTGTAACTCATGTTTTAGGAGCTTATTTCGCAAAATTAATGGAAAGAAAAATTGGTGGAGTTACAGGAGATACTTTAGGAGCTGTGTTAGAATTATCACAATTAATAGTTTTATTAGGAATATATATAGCAATAGGAATAAGATAAAATGAAAAGAGTAATATTAGTAAGACATGGACAAACTACTATGAATCTTCAAAAACTTTATTATGGATTTTTAGACCCAGATATGACAGAATTAGGAAAAGAACAAGTATTAAAGGCAAGAAAAATACTAGAAAAAATGAACTATGATGAAATAATATCAAGTGATTTAAAAAGAGCCTATGAAACAGCTAAAATAATAAATTTTAAAAATTTAGAAATAAAAGTTTTTTCTGAGATAAGAGAACTAAATTTTGGTATATTTGAAGGATTAACTTATGAAGAAATTAAGGAAAAGTATCCAGAGGAATTACAAAAATCTATAGATGATTGGAAAAATTATTCTTTTATTACAGGAGAGAATCCATATGATTTACAAAATAGAGTTGTTAAGTTTATAGATGAATTAGAAGATAATAAAACTTATTTATTAGCAACTCATTGGGGAGTTATTTGTACTTTATTAAGTTACCATTTTTCAAATGGATTAGATAGTTATTGGAAATATAAAATAGATAATGGGAGTATAACAATAATTGAGTTTAGAGAAAAGTATCCTTTATTATGCCAATTAAATTTGAAAGGGGATTAACTTAAAAAATGAAAAGATTTGAGGAAAGCTTAAGGGAAATATCTTTTTTGAATAAAAATTCAGAAAGAGAATGTAAAGATATTTTAGATAAAAAAATGAAACCAATAGGAAGTTTAGGAGTAATAGAAGATATAGCTGAAAGATTATCTGGAATATTACCTTATAATTTAAAAAATATAAAACGAAAAGGATGTCATATTGTAGCTGTAGCTGATAATGGAATAGTAGAAGAGAAAATATCTCCTTGTCCAGAGGAATATACTAGATTAGTAGCAGAAGAGATGGTAAATGGTTTTGCTCCTATAAGTTTATTTTGTAAAAATTTAGGAGTAGACTTAAAAGTTATTGATGTCGGAATGAAAAAAGGTCTTTCAAAAAAATATTCTAATTTTTATATTTCAAAAGTTGTCAATGGAAGCAAAAATTTTAGAAAAGAACCAGCTTTAACTGTTAATCAAGTTATTGATACAATAGAAAATGGAATATTTACAATAGAAGAATTAGAAGAGGAATATGATGTATTTTCTACTGGAGAAATGGGAATAGGAAATACAACAACATCTTCGGCTATATTATATTCTTTAACAAGATGTAGTATAGATGATGCTGTAGGAAGAGGTTCTGGAGCTAATGATGAAATATTAGAAAATAAGAAAAAGGTAATTTTTGAAAGTTGTATTAGATATAATACTTTTCAGATGAATCCAATAGAAATATTAAGACATGTAGGTGGACTTGATATTGCTTTTATGGTTGGATTATATATAGGAGCAGCAAGATATAGAAAACTTATATTGGTAGATGGATTCATATCAGTTGTAGCAGCTTTATTAGCTATAAAATTAAATCCTATTATAAAAAATTATATTTTAGTTACTCATTTAAGCGAAGAACCTGGAATGAAATTAGCTTTAAAAGAATTAGGAAAAGAACCATTTTTAAATATGAAAATGAGATTGGGAGAAGGAACAGGAGCTGTATTTGCTTATCCAATGATATGGGGTGCAGTAGATATATATGAGAATATGAAAACACCTAAAGAGGTGTATGATTTATTCTTTTAATTTTAATTGGGAGAAGAAATGGAAAAGAAAATCCAAGATGGAAAAGAGGGACATAGAAAAAGATTACAAGAAAGATATTTAACAAAAGGATATAAATCTTTAGCAGATTATGAAATAGTTGAATTTTTACTTTTTCTATTAATTCCTAGAAAAGATACTAAAAGTATAGCGAAAGAATTGATTGGAAAATTTAATTCTTTAAAGGGAATATTTGAAGCAAATACAAAAGAGTTAAAAAGTATAAAAGGATTAGGAGAGGTATCTATAACATATTTAAAATTTTTAGGTGATATGTATAGATATTATTATGAAGAAAATATATTAAAAGAAAGAGAAAATAATCCCATAAGTATAAAAACTAAAAATCAGTTAATAAATTATTTGAGAATAGATATTGGTATTTCTAAAATAGAAGAGTTTAAAGTTTTATTTCTTAATTCAAATAATGAAGTTTTAGGAATAGAAACTTTATTTCAAGGAACTATTGATAAAAGTGCTGTCTATCCAAGAAAAATTTTAGAAAGAGTATTATATTATAATGCACGTTCAATAGTATTTTCTCATAATCACCCATCAGGAAATACAACTCCATCATCAAAAGATATAGAAATAACAAAAATGATGAAAGATTTCTTTAAGATGGTAGATGTAAGTATTTTAGACCATATAATAATATCAAAAGATTCTTATTTTAGTTTTTTAGAAGAGGGATACATATAGATTAGGGGGATACATGAATAATATTGAAAATTTAGAAAATAAAGATATAGAAATAAAAGAATTTGTAGAAGAAAAAGAGGAATTGGTAGAAATAATAGAAGAAAATACAGAGAATACAGAAGAAGTAGTTGAAGAAGAAAAATTTTATACAGTTGTAGGTGTAATTTTTGAGATTACTAAAAAAAGGTATTATTTTGAAGTAGTAAATAAAGATGAAGTTTATAGAAAAGGAGATAAAGTATTAGTAGATACTGTAAGAGGGCAAGAAATAGGAGTGATATATAATACTCCTATGGTACTTTCTGAAAAATTATTAGTATTACCTTTAAAGCCTGTTTTAAAGAAAGCAAGTGAAGAAGAAATAAAAAAATATGAAGAATTAAGAAAAGAAGCTGAAAAAGCTCAAATAATTTGTAAAGAAAAAATAGCTATTCATAAATTACCAATGAAACTTATAAATACAGAATTTACTTTTGATAAGACAAAACTTATATTTTATTTTACAGCAGAAGGAAGAATTGACTTTAGAGATTTAGTAAAAGATTTAGCTACTATATTTAAACTTAGAATAGAATTACGTCAAATTGGTGTAAGAGATGAAGCTAGAATTTTAGGAGATATAGGCGTTTGTGGAAAAGAATTATGTTGTAGAACTTTTATAAATAAATTTAATTCAGTATCTATAAAGATGGCTAGAGACCAAGGGCTTGTAATAAATCCATCTAAAATATCAGGTGTTTGTGGAAGATTACTTTGCTGTATAAATTATGAATATCAACAATATGAAGAAGCTTTGAAATCTTTCCCAGCTGTAAATCAAATGGTTAAAACAGAAAAAGGTGAAGGAAAAGTAGCTAGTATAAGTCCACTTAATGGATTCTTATATGTAGATTTACCAAATATAGGTATAACAAAATTTGATATAGAAGAAGTTAAATTTAATAGAAAAGAAGCTAAAAAACTACAAAATGAAAGTCCAATTGTATCAGAAGATGGAAGCAATTTAGAGCTTTTAGAAAAAGAGTAAAATTATGGAGAAAAATGTAAATATAACAACTTTTGATGATGATATAAAAATCTATCAATTAATAGAGGGATTTAGATTTTCTGTAGACCCAATAATTTTGGTAGATTTTTTTGAAGGAAATTGTGAAAAAAAAATATTAGATATTGGAAGTGGTTCTGGAATTATTCCTATATTATTAGCAAAAAGAAAAAATATGAAAAATATTACAGGAATAGAAATTCAAAAAGAGTCTTTGGATATTTTTAGAAAAAATGTTTTAGAAAATAATTTAGAAAAAAATATAGAGATTATTTATGGAGATGTAAAGGAGTATAATAAATCAAATTATTATGATTATATAATTTCTAATCCTCCTTACATGACTTTAGATGGTAAAAAAATCTCTGAAAATGAAAATAAAAAAATATCTCGTCATGAAATTAAATTGGATTTGTCAGATTTGATAAAAAATAGTAAAAGACTTTTAAAGCCAAGAGGAGAATTATTTTTAGTACATAGAAGTTTTAGATTGCCAGAAATTATAACTGAATTAGAAAAAAATAATTTTTCCCTTAAAAAGATAAAGTTTGTTTATTTTGACAGAAATAAAAATTCTAATCTCATTTTGATTCAAGCTTCAAAAGGAAGAAAAAATAAATTAGAAGTAGTACCTCCTTTGTTTTTAGAAGAAGAGGGGTACTGAAAAATAAATATTGACAATTTTAATAAAGTATTATATAATAAGTATTGACCATCAAGAGAGACGGAGGGAATGGCCCTGTGATGTCTCAGCAACCTACTATTTTGTGTGGTGCTAATTCCAGTTAGATGGGGATTATTTGTAAGATTATATCCCTTTCATTGGAAAGGGATTTTTTATTTTTAAATTATTTTTGATTTTATTATTAGGAGGAATTAATGGAAGATTTAATTTACTTTACATCTGAATGTGTATCACCAGGACATCCAGATAAAGTAGCAGACCAAATATCAGATGCCGTTTTAGATGCTTGTTTAAAAGATGACTCAAATTCTAGGGTAGCATGTGAAGTATTTTGTACAACAGGTCAAGTTATTGTTGGAGGAGAGATAACAACAAAAACTTATATAGATATTCAAGATATAGTTAGAAAAAAAATTCATGAAATAGGGTATAGACCAGGAATGGGATTTGACGATAACTGTGGAGTATTTAGTTCAATACATGCTCAATCTCCAGATATAGCTATGGGAGTAGATGTAGGAGGAGCTGGAGACCAAGGAATTATGTTTGGAGGAGCTGTAAAAGAAACTCCAGAATTAATGCCTTTAGCATTAGTATTATCAAGAGAAATTTTAAAATTATTAGTTGAATTGAGAAATGAAGGAGTTCTTACTTGGGCAAGACCAGATGCAAAATCTCAAGTAACATTAGCTTATGATAGAGAAGGAAATATAAAATTTGTTGATACTATAGTAGTTTCTGTTCAACATAATCAATTTGTAACACAAGAACAAATTCATCATGATGTAAAAGAGTTAGTAATAAAACCTGTATTAGCAAAATATAATTTAAAATTTGAAGATGTTAAAAAAATATTTATAAATCCTACAGGAAAATTTGAAATTGGAGGACCTCATGGAGATACAGGTCTTACAGGAAGAAAAATAATAGTTGATACTTATGGTGGATATTTTAGACATGGTGGAGGAGCTTTTTCAGGAAAAGACCCTTCAAAAGTAGATAGGTCAGCAGCTTATGCAGCTAGATGGGTAGCTAAAAATATAGTAGCTTCAGGATTAGCTGATAAATGTGAAGTACAACTATCTTATGCAATAGGAGTTGTAGAACCTACATCAATAAAAGTAGATACTTTTGGAACAGGAAAAGTAGATGAAATCGAATTAGCAAAAGGAGTTTCAAAAATATTTGATTTAACACCAAGAGGAATTGAAAGAGATTTAAAACTTAGAAGTTGTGAGTTTAGATATCAAGATTTAGCAGCTTTTGGACACATAGGAAGAACAGACATAGAACTTCCATGGGAACAATTAAATAAAGTAGAAGAATTAAAAAATTATTTTAATAAATAATAGGAAAAACTGATAAATTTGAAAAGGGAGGGTACAAAATTGTAACCTCTCTTTAAATATGTAAAACTTTTTTAATTATATCGTATCTTCTTATTACTCCATGTAATTTACCATTTTCTACTACATATATTCTTGTTATTCCTTTTTTTACCATTATAAAACATATCTCCATTATTGGAGTTTTCTTATCTATTGTATATAGATTTTCTTTTCTTCTATATAAATCTTTTATTGTTGCTGTTTCCTCTTTTAATAAATATTCTTCAAAAGGTTCTCCTACTGTTAAGAAGTCTAAATCTTTCATCAATGATAGATATTTTGGCATTCCATATTCTATCAATTCTTTTTCTGTTATCTCTCCTAAAAAATTATTTTTTTCATCTACTACTGGTATTCCACTTATCTTTTCATTTATTAATCTTTTAGCTACTACTTCTAATGTTGTATCTTCTGTTACTGGTGATATATCTGGGCTTAATACATCATCTGCTGTTA
>NZ_JHXW01000018.1 GCF_000622245.1 Fusobacterium perfoetens ATCC 29250
CAGTGGCACAGCTGGGTAGTCACGTTTGGACTAGATAACCGCTGAAAGCATCTAAGCGGGAAACTGACTTTAAGATAAGTACTCTATAGACAACTTCGAGACTAGGAGTTAGATAGGTTGGGAGTGTAAGTGAAGTAATTCATTAAGCGGACCAATACTAATAAGTCGGAATCTTAATCAAGAGAAATTACTATGTAGTATTGAGTGTTTAAAAACTCAAAATATAAGTTGGCAAGAAAAGCTACGAGGGTACACCTAGTAACATACCGAACCTAGCAGTTAAGCTCGTAAACGCTGAAAGTACTTGGGGGGCAGCCCTCTGGGAGGATAGGAACTTGCCAACTTTTTTATTATTTAGGAAATTATAATTTTTTAATTCAAAAATTTAAAAATATAGTATGACATAAAATATAGAGATTTTTAAATTATAAAAAACATAAGTTAGGGTTATGTTTGTGAAAGTTATTAAATACTAAATGATAAAGGAAAAGCATAGTGAAAATCATATTTAGGAGTATAAAATCCTATTAAAATTATAGAAGTTCAGTACTTAGAATAAGAGAGTAGATTCTGTTTAAAATTTCTATATATCCTTTCTGCTTAAGAAAGTTTTTTCTAAAGAAATTAAATCTAAGAATTTTAATTTTTTAGTTTTATTATTTTTAGAATAAATATCATCTCAATATTTAAAGAAATATATTTAAGTTTATGCTTATAGAAAGTAAGATTATTATTCATGAATTATTATACACTAAAAAAGCACGATAAAAATCGTGCTTTTTTATATATTTAGAGTTATTTACTTAAATCATATTTAATATATTTTACAATTTGAATTATAATTGTAGGAATAAAAGCTAATAAATAAATCATTCCAAGTTGTGTCATATTAAGTGGAGTAGTTTCAAAGAATTTTCCTAAACTAGGAATAGTTAATATCAAAGTAAGTAAAATAGTTCCTATAAGGAAAGCAAAAACGGAAAATATATTAGACATAAATCCTAATTTTATTATACTACTATTTGTACGACAGTTGAATCCATGGAATAATCTAGCTAAACAAAGAATAGCAAAAGCCATAGTCATTCCAACTTCTGGAGAATATTTTAATCCTTGATAGAAACCATATAAAACAAATATAGTAATAAGTCCACCTTGTAATAAGATTTTAGTACCTAATTCTTTTGTAAGTATAGGTTCATTTATATCTCTAGGTTTTTCTTCTAGAATTCTATCATTTCCAGGTTCCATTCCAATAGCTATTGCAGGTAAACTATCAGTAACAAGATTTATAAATAAAAGATGTACAGGTGCAAAAGGCATTGGTAAATTTAACACAGAAGCATAAAAAACAGAAATAATACCAGCCAAATTTCCTGATAATAAAAATTTAATAGAATTTTTAATATTAGAATAAATATTTCTACCTGTAGCTACAGCTTTTATAATTGTTGAGAAATTATCATCAGTTAATATCATAGAAGCAGCATCTTTTGAAACTTCAGTTCCAGTAATTCCCATGGCAATTCCAATATCAGCTTTTTTAAGAGCTGGAGCATCATTAACTCCATCACCAGTCATAGCACAAATATTTCCTTTTTTTTGCCACATAGAAACGATTCTAATTTTATCAGAAGGAGAAACTCTAGCATAAACAGATATATTTTCAATTTCTTTTTCGAATTCTTCATCAGAAAGTTTTTCAAGTTCAATTCCTTCAATAGCTTTATCACCATCTCTAAGTATTCCAATTTCCCTAGCAATAGCAGAAGCTGTAATTTTGTGATCTCCTGTAATCATTATAGGTTTTATACCAGCTTTTATACAATCAGAAACAGCTTGTTTTGATTCAATTCTTGGAGGATCAATCATAGAAATTAATCCTACAAAAGTAAAGTTAGTTTCATCTGAATATTCTAAATTTTTATATTCATCAAATTCTTTAACAACAAAAGCAAGAACCCTTAGTCCGTTATTAGACATTTCAAAATTAGTTTTTTCAATAACTTCTATATCTTTTTCAGTTATTTCTCTAGTAATACCATTAGAAAGGATATATTTTGTTCTTTTTAAAATAACATCCAAAGCTCCTTTTGTAATCATAATATTTTTATTATCTATATTACAAAGAACAGACATAAGTTTTCTATCAGAATCAAAAGGAATTTCAGATAATCTTTTATATTCATTTCTTAAATCTAATTCTTTGATTCCTAATTTATATGCTAATGTAGTAAGAGCAGTTTCTGTAGGGTCTCCTATTTCGGCTCCATTACTACTTATAGCATCACTACATAAACAAGAATATTTTATTAAATTAAATTCAAAATTATTTTCTAAATTTATATTTTCACTATCAATAACTTTTCCATCAACAAAAATCTTTTTAACAGTCATTTTGTTTTGAGTAAGAGTTCCTGTTTTATCAGAACAAATTATAGAAACTGAACCTAATCCTTCAACAGCTTTCAATTTTTTTATTATTGCATTTTCTTTAGACATTTTTTGAGTACCAATAGCTAGAACAATAGTAACTATTGGATTTAAAGCTTCTGGAATAGCAGCTACAGCTAAGGCAACAGCAAATAGTAAAGATTCTAGTATTGTAACTCCATGATAAATATTAGTTCCAAATACAACTCCACAAAGTACTAATATTGAAATTGAAAGATTTTTACCAAAATTATCAAGAGAAATTTGTAATGGGGTTAAATTTTCTTTTGTATCTTTCATAAGAGTTGCTATTTTTCCAATTTCAGTTGACATTCCTGTTTTAACTACAACAGCTGTACCTCTTCCATAAGTAATTAAACTTCCAGAAAAAATCATATTTTTTTGGTCACCTAAAGGTAAATCTTCTTTTTCAATAATTTCACTACTTTTTTCAACACTTTCAGATTCTCCTGTAAGAGAACTTTCATTAGATTTTAATGAAAATGATTCGATAATTCTAGCATCAGCAGGAACTATATCTCCAGCTTCTAATTGTATAATATCTCCAACAACTACATTTTTAGAATTTATTTCTATTTTTTCTCCATTTCTAATAACATGAGTCTTAGGAGAAGATAAATTTTTAAGGCTTTCTAATGATGATTCAGCTCTTATATGTTGAACAGTTCCTAAAATAGCATTCATAGTAATAACAACAAATATTACTATAGAACTTTCAAAATTCCCTGTAAACATGGAAATTAATCCTGCAATAATAAGAATAATAACTAAAATATCTTTAAATTGAGAAATAAAAATTGAAAGAGCACTCTCTTTTTCTCCTTCCTCTAATTGGTTAGGACCAAACTTTTTTAGGTTTTCTTCTACTTGTGTCGAAGTTAGTCCTTTTTTAGTTACTTGAAGATTTTGAAGTATCTCTTCAGTACTTTGATTGAAATATTTCTTCATTTTTCCTCCTTAAAAAATTAAAAATAAAAAAGACCTTTAATATAGTTTTAACTATATTAAAAGTCTCGTTACCTACAAAATTAAAGGCTTGCAATACCAGACAGACATACTGTCGAGATTGTTGACATTGCAACTTAAACTACTCCCTTTTATATTAAATTTAATCTGAAAGAATTATAACATAATATAAAAAATTATGCAACCTAAAAATTAATTTTTTTATCAATATCAGAACTATTATTTTCTAATTTATCTAAATCTTTTTTATTTTCTTTTTTTAAACTTATGTCTTTTAAAAAGATTTCTCTTACTTTTACAACCATAATCATAAGAAGCATATAATGAATAACTTTATTTTTTTCAAAAGTCTCGCCTAGAAAATATTTTCCTAAAAAAAGTAATGCTATCCAAATGATTAAAACAATTAATAACATACCAACAAGTTTAAACCATGAATTCCAAAATTTATTTTTCATAAATTCTCCTTTAAAAAAGTATAATAGATATATACACTAATATAATACTTCCGATAACAGCATAAATATAATTTTTAAACATTAAAGAAAGAATAAGAGCACTAAAAGCTCCTATATATGAAGCAATGGGATTATTAGGAATAGATGAAAATACATCTGGTAAAACTAATGCCCCTATAGCTGAAAAAGGAATAGCCTTTAAAAATAAATTAGCTCTCTTTGAAAGTTTTATATTTTTCATAATTTTGAAGGGAAGAAATCTAGGAATAAACGTTACTAAAGTTAAACCTAAAATTAAGAAAAAAGTATTTTTATTCATCTGATTTTACCTCCTCTTTCAAAATAAAACTTCCTACAAATGAAGAAATGATAATAGCTAAAATTATATTCCAACCACTTGGAAATATTTTTAAATATTTTATACTCCAATTTATAAATCCAGAAAGAAGAATAATAAAAGTTATAGACAAAGATTTCCTCATTTGAGGAACTAACATAGAAATAAATAGGGCATAAATAGCTATTCCCATACTATCACTTATATTCTTAGGAAGAAAACCTCCCATAATATAACCAATTATAGTAAAAAACCACCAAAAAAAATGACCAATACATTGTAAAGGAATTATAAATTCAGGTTCAATTTTCTTTTCTTGTAAAGTAGACAGAGCAAAAGATTCATCTGTTACTAGAGGAGCAATAAGAAATAAATATTTTTTAGCTCTCTTACTAAGTTTATCATTTAAGGCTGAACTCATTAAAAATAATCTTAAATTCATCAAAAAAACAGTGAACCAAATTCCTAAAATGTTTGTATTTATATTCCAAAGATTTACAGCCATAAATTGACCAGAACCTGTTATTACAAAAAAAGAAAAGGCAAAAGTTTCAAATAATGAAAAACCAGAATTTTTAGCTGTTAATCCAAAAGTGACAGCTACAGGAATATAAGATATAAAAACAGGAATTCCAAAACTAATAGCATGTTTTATTTCACTATAATTTTTCATTAATACAACCTCTTAAATATTTATTATTTATTATAAGCATTTCCCATAAGACCAACAATTTCTTTAGCTTTTGTTATTTTTTTTCTAGCAATTTCACGAGCCTTTAAAGCACCTTTTCTTAAAACTTCATCAACATACTCAGGATTTTTCATAAGTTCTTCTCTACGTTCACGAGCTTCTTTAAAATATTCAAGAATAGCTTCTAATAATTCTTTTTTAGCGTGTCCATAACCATATCCACCAGCCATGAATTTGTTTCTCATTTCTTGATATTTTTCTTCTGACACAAAAAGTTTATAAAGTTGTGATATATTGTTATCAGGATTTTTAGGTGCTTCTAATTCAGTAGAATCAGTTACTATTGACATTACTTGCTTTTTTAAAACATTTTTTGGAGCAAACATATTTATAGTATTTCCATATGATTTACTCATTTTTTGTCCATCAGTACCTGGAACAACAGCTAAATTTTCCATAATTAATGGTTCAGGAAGCTTGAAGAAATCAACTCCATATTGTTGATTAAATTTCATAGCTATATCTCTAGCCATTTCAAGATGTTGTTTTTGGTCTTTTCCTACAGGAACTACATCAGAATCATAGATTAATATATCAGCGGCCATAAGAATAGGATAAGTTAAAAGTCCTGTATTTGGAAAAATACCTTTAGCTATTTTATCTTTGTAAGAATGCCCTCTTTCCATAAGTCCTACAGGTGTAACATTTGCTAAAAGCCAAGAAAGTTCTACATGTTCAGGTACATCTGATTGTAAAAATAGAGTACATTTTTCAGGGTCAAGACCTAGAGCAAGATAATCTAAAATAATATTTCTTGTACTTTCTCTTAAAACTTCAGGTTTTGTAAGAGAAGTTAAAGAATGATAATCAGCTACAAAATAGAATCCTTCATATTTATCTTGATTTTCAATAAATTGTTTCATGGCTCCAAAATAGTTACCAAGATGTAAAGTTCCACTTGGTTGTATACCAGATAAACTTCTTTTCATAAAATCCTCCTAAAATAAATTAAAATACATTATTCTCAATAAAAAAACCTGTGAAGTCACAGGATAAATTTCCTAGAAAATATTAATTAAAAAAATTATATCACTATATTTTATAATAATCAAGTTTTTACAATATAAATTAAGAAAGTTTTTTATAATTAAATTAAATAATAATTGATAAAAGATGAAAAATTATATTATAATATAAATATAGACAATAATATCTTAAATTTAAAGAGGGGTTGATTATTTTGAAATATATTGCAGGAGTAGATATTGGAGGAACAAATACTAAAATAGGTATATTAGATGAAGAAGGAGATATTATTATAAAAAAATCTATAAAAACATTATCTTTAGATGGTGTAGAAAAAACAATGATGAGAATATGGGAAACTATTTGTGAATTATTAAGAGAAAAAAATATAAATATAGATAATTTAGAAGGTATAGGAATGGGTATACCTGGACCTGTAAAAAATCAAGAAATAGTTGGATTTTTTGCTAATTTCCCTTGGGAAAAAAATTTAAATATAGCTGAAATTTTTAAAAATATAAGTGGAAAAATAACAAAAGTAGAAAATGATGTAAATGTTATAGCTTTGGGAGAAGCCAAACATGGAGCTGGAAAAGGTTCAAAAAGTAGTGTCACTATAGCTTTAGGTACAGGAATAGGTGGAGGCATCTGTATAGAGGGAAAAATAATTTCTGGATTTTCAGGTGCTGGTGGAGAAGTAGGACATATGAAACTTGTTAAAGATGGAAAACTTTGTGGTTGTGGGCAAAGAGGTTGTTTTGAAGCTTATGCCTCAGCTACAGGAATAGAAAGAGAAGCTATTTCAAGATTAAAAGTAAATAAAACAAATGAATTATATAAAAAATTGAATGGACAAATAGATAAATTAGAGGCTAAAGATGTGTTTGAATGTGCTAAGGAGGGAGACAAATTTTCTCTTGATATAGTAGAATATGAAAGTGAATATTTAGCTATGGGAATAGGAAATATTTTAAATTTAATTAATCCTGAAAAAATAATATTATCTGGAGGAGTATCTTTGGCAGGAGATATACTTTTAGATAGAGTTAAAGAAAAATTACCTAAATATGCTATGGGTGTAACATTACAAGATGGATTTAAAATAGAAATAGGTATTTTAGAAGAAAATGCAGGTATTTATGGGGCAGCAGCATTGATTGGTTAGTAGATTTACTAGGAGGAATCTATGTTTGAAAATAATATAAATTTAAGAGTAGAAGTAGTTAATAGTGTAAATAACTGGCAAGAAGCTATAGATATTGCTTCTTCAATGCTGATAAAAGATAAATGTGTCACTAAAGAATATGTAGAAGAAATAAAAGAAAATATAGAAACAAATGGAGAAAAATTTTTAGTAGACCATGATATATTTTTAGCTCATTCAAGACCAGGAAATAAGGTTAATAAAAATGCACTATCTTTTTTAAAAATAAATGAAGGTACAGTTTTTCCAAATGTAAAAAATAAGAAAATAAAATTAGTATTTATTATATCAACATTATCATCAAAACAGCACATGAATTGGTTGAAAAGATTTGCTAAAATAATGGATGATATAGAATTGGTAACGAAATTAAATAATGCTCAATCTAAAGAAGAAATATTAGAAATATTTAAAAATAAAATATAGAAAAGAGGAATCTAATGAAAATTGAAAAATTATTTAAAGATGTAGAATATACAGTTTTACAAATAGTATCAGATGAAATAACAGGTAAAAATATAGAATTTGATTCTAGGAAAATAGAAAATGGAGATATATTTATAGCTTTAGAAGGAGCTATTACAGATGGCCATGAATTTATAAATAAGGCAATAGAAAATGGAGCTAAAACAATATTAGTAGAAAAAGAAGTTCCTTTAGTAGAGGGGATAGGATATTTTTTAGTAAAAGATTTAAGAAAAAAAATGGGAATAATAGCTTCTAATTTTTATGATTATCCACAAAACAAATTAAAAATAGTTGGAGTTACTGGAACAAATGGAAAAACAACTATAACTTATATTTTAGAAAGTATATTAGGAGAAAATAAGATAGCGAGAATAGGAACTGTTGAGTATAAAATAGGGGAAGAGGTTATACCAGCACCTAATACAACTCCATCTTCACTAGAAATTATAAAAATTTGTAAAAAAGCTATAGAAAAAGGTATTAAATATTTAGTTATGGAAGTAAGTTCTCATGGATTAGATATAGGAAGAGTAGATATGTTGAGATTTGAAAGTGGTATATTTACAAATCTTACTTTAGACCATTTAGATTACCATAAAACTATGGAAAATTACTTTTTAGCTAAAAGAAAATTATTTGATTTAGTAAAAGATAAAAAAAATTCTATAATTAATATAGATGATGAATATGGGAAGAAATATTTTCAATACACAAATGGAATAAGTTATAGTACTAAAGAAGCAGCAGATATTCAAGGAAAAATAAAGAGAATAACTAGAGAGGGACAAGAAGTAGAAATAAAAATTTTTGATAAGGTTTATAATGTAAATTTAAAACTTCTAGGAAGATATAATCTTTATAACCTATTAGGAGCTATTGGAGCTGTTAAAATTTTAGGTATTAGCGATGAAGAAATTATAGAAAAAATAGATAAAATACATGGAGCACCAGGTAGATTCCAACCAGTGAAAACAGAAGCTGATTTTACAATAATAGTAGATTATGCTCATACAGGTGATGCTTTAGAAAATATTTTAAAAAGTATAAACGAATTTAAAACTAATAGAATAATTACAGTATTTGGTTGTGGTGGAGATAGAGATAAAACTAAAAGACCAATCATGGGAAGAATAGCAGAAAAATATAGTGATATAGTAGTTGTAACTTCTGATAATCCAAGAACAGAAGAACCAAATGAAATTATAAAAGATATAGTTATTGGTTTAGAAAAAGATAATCATATCATTGAAATTAACAGAGAAAAAGCTATTGAAAAAGCTGTTGAATTGGCTCAAAAAAATGATATAATTTTAATAGCTGGTAAAGGACATGAAAATTATCAAATAATTGGAAGAGAAAAAATTCATTTTGATGATAGAGAGGAAGCTATAAGAGCTGTAAATAATTTAAAAAATATTGTGAGGTAAGAATGATAAATAAATTAGAAAAAACAAGAGAAATAAAAGTTAAAGATTTTACAATAGGAGGAAAACAAAGATTTACTTTAATAGCTGGACCATGTGCTATTGAAAGTGAAGAAATGTCTTTAGAAGTTGCAAAAAAAATAAAAGATATTTGTGATAAGTTAGGAATAAATTATATTTTTAAATCATCTTTTGATAAAGCTAATCGTTCATCTATTCATTCATATAGAGGTGTTGGAATGGAAGAGGGACTTAGAATATTAGAAAAAGTCAAAAACGAAATTGGAGTACCTGTTATTACAGATGTACATGAAGCGTGGCAATGTGAAAAAGTGGCAAAAGTAGTAGATATGCTTCAAATACCAGCTTTTCTTTGTAGACAAACAGACTTAATAATAGCAGCTGGAAAAACAGGACTTCCTGTAAATGTAAAAAAAGGGCAATTTTTAGCTCCTTGGGATATGAAAAATGTAGTAACAAAAATGGACGAAATAGGGAATCCAAATGTTTTACTTTGTGAAAGAGGAAATGT
Organism: Fusobacterium perfoetens ATCC 29250; assembly: GCF_000622245.1. Classification (NCBI taxonomy): domain Bacteria; kingdom Fusobacteriati; phylum Fusobacteriota; class Fusobacteriia; order Fusobacteriales; family Fusobacteriaceae; genus Fusobacterium; species Fusobacterium perfoetens. The sequence goes on from NZ_JHXW01000018.1 coordinate 9,561, forward strand.
ATTTGGATATAATAACTTTGTAGTGGATATGAGAGGATTATTAGAAATGAGAAAATTTGGAGTACCTGTTGTATTTGATGCTACTCATTCAGTACAAATTCCTGGAGGACTTTCAAGTTGTTCAGGTGGAAATAGAGAATATGTATTTCCATTAATGAAAGCAGCTCTTTCAGTAGGAGTAGATGCTATATTTGCAGAAGTTCATCCAAATCCGGATACTGCTCCTTGTGATGGACCAAATATGCTATATCTTGATGATTTAGAAGAAGTTTTAAAAGTTGCTATAAAACTTGATGATATAGCAAAAGGATTATAATAAAATTATTATTTCAAATAAAGATGTTTCAAGGTAATAATTTTTAATTATTATTTTGTTACATCTTTTTTATAAATAAAACTAAATAATGTTTTTAATATTTTCTCATTTCCATCATAATATTTTTTAAATTGACTAAAAAAATTAAAAGTGATATAATAATTAAACTAAAATATTGACTGATAGTTCATTTTAATTTAAAGAGGATAGAAATAACAAATGAAAGATTTAGAAAAAATAAAAGAAAATATAAAAAATCAATTATCAAAAAAAATAGGAAAAGAGATTGATAAAAAGAATTTAATATTGATGAATGAGGGGGAGTATATAAATGCTGCTGTATTCAGATATAAGGATGAAATTTTGGATTTAACTATAAAAGATTTTTCTACTTCTCCTTGGATTTTAAAGAATACTTTAGGAAAAATTTTTGTTAAAAGAGAAGGAAATTCTTTAAAAAAATTAGAAAATAATCCTTCAGTTACTAAAAATATAATATTTTTATCAAAATATACTCTAGCTTTTGATTTTATAAAAGGCAAACCTTTAAAAAGTTTTTTAGATAATAGTATAGAAAAAGAATTTTTCTTAGAGTTAGAAAAAAATGTGATGGAAATGCATAAAAAAGATATAGTACATTTAGATTTAAGAAATTTAGGAAATATAATAGTTGGAGAAAATGAATATCCGTATATAATAGATTTTCAATCATGTATTTCTATAAAGTGGTTACCTAAAAAATTAAAAAATCTAATAAAAGGTGCTGATATAACAGGAATATATAAATGTTGGAATAAAAAATGCAAAGAACCACTAGATGAAGAAAGAATAAAATATTTTAATAATTTCCAAAAAATTAGAAAAATATGGATTTTTAGAGGATATCCTCTAAAAAGATTAAAAGAAGCTATAAAAAAGAAAATAAAAAAATGAAATAGCAAAGTATTGAAAAATAAAGAAAAACTATAAATTCGTAAAAATAATAAAAAAATATGTTGACATATTTTAATTTCTAAGGTATAATTAATCTTGTCCGTGAGATACGGAACTAAGGACATTAACAACAGAATAGAGATATATGACAAGCAAACAACCATATTTTGGTGTTTAATAACGGTAAGTGTTAATAATTGACCTAGTCAATAAATATAAAGTTTTAATGAAGAGTTTGATCCTGGCTCAGGATGAACGCTGACAGAATGCTTAACACATGCAAGTCTACTT
>NZ_JHXW01000019.1 GCF_000622245.1 Fusobacterium perfoetens ATCC 29250
GCAAAAGCTATGGCCGTAGGAAGTCCTATATACCCCATTCCTAATATTGTGATTTTTAATTCTTTTTTTCTTGCTTTTTCTAATAATTCTTCCATTTTATTTTCTCCTCTATTTCAAATATTTTTCTATATATGAATCTTTCCCTCTTCTCTCTATATACTTATAAAAAGCATAATTTTTTCTATATTGATATGATGGTTTTTCTTTAAATATATAACTTAAATATGATGTATATGGCAAATAATTATATGTTGTTAAAGTTGTTTTATAAATCATTAATATCCCATACATAAAAAAGAAAATAATTATTGATTTTTTATTAATATTTTTTTTAAAAAAATCATATATTAAATTTATGTTAAAAATGTAATATATTATAAAGTATGTTCCAAATCTTCCAAAAATACTTATTATAAAACTTAATCTATAAAAAATATAATAAATTATTAATATAGATATTAAATACTTATTATACTCTTTAAATTTTAAAATTTTATTCTTATTAAATAGAATAAATAATATAATTACTATCTTTTCAACATTACCCAATGAAAAAATAGAAGATTCAAAATATCTTCCACCAGAATATTTTAATATTCTCATATCTAATCCAAATGGTAATAATTCTATTAATTTTATTAATAAATTTTTATCTAAAAAAATTATATTTGCTATTATTAATAAACCAAATAAAATAAATCTATTTATTTTACTTATTCTTTTTACAAAAGGTAAAAAAAACATAAAAAAAGAAGATTTGTGAAATAAAAAAGCTAAAATACAAAATAAATAATACTTTATATATTTCTTTTTTAATAAAAAATTTTCTGATAACAAAAATATTCCCACAGCTATTAAATTTCTTAAAGGGCAATCTATAAATAAATATAAAAAAATATAAAAATAACATAACATTAAAACGAAAAATATATTATTACTTCTTTCCTTTATTTTTTTATAAAAAATATAAAAACACCATAATTTTGTTATTATAAAAAAATACCAAAAATCAAAACCTAAACTTTTAAATATTAAAGAATATACATGGTAACCTATTTCACCATATAACATTCCTAAATTTTCAAAAGAATTTAATTCGTATAACTTTTCATATGCTCTCCAATCACTTCCAGTAAAATATGTAGTACAAAGAAAAATTCCTAATAAAAATACTGTTATTTTTTCTAATAAGTTTTTATGCTTTCCTAATTTTATATTAGATAGAGTAAATAACCATACAATTGGTATATAATATATTAACATTTATTTTTCTCCAATAAATATTTTCTTATTCTTTCTGATGTTTTTCCATCTCCATATGGATTATTAGCTTTTGACATTTTTTCATATAATTCCCCCTCTAATAATTCCATATACTTTATTACATCTTCATATTTTGTTCCAACTAATTTCGCTGTTCCTGCTTCTATAGCTTCTGGTCTTTCAGTTGTATCACGAAGTACCAATGTAGGTTTTCCTAGACTTGGAGCTTCCTCTTGAACGCCTCCTGAATCTGTCATTATATAATGAGCTCCATCCATTATTGCTATAAACTCTAAATATTCTAATGGTTCTATTAAAATTTTTCTTTCAAAAGTATCTAATACTTTATGAGCCACTTCTCTTACTAATGGATTTAAATGCATTGGAAATACTAAATATAAATCATCATGTTTTTCTAAATAATCTCTTACTGCTTTAAGAGTTTCTTCCATTGGTTTTCCCCAATTTTCTCTTCTATGCATTGTGATTAATATATATTTCTTATTTTCTACACCATATTTTCTTTTTATAGCTTCTATATCTTCACTTTTATTTCTTTTTACCCAATAAAGTGCATCTATTACTGTATTTCCAACTTTTAAAATTTTGTCTTTTGGATAATTTTCTTTTAAAAGATTTTCTACATTTACATCTGTTGGAGCAAAATGAATACTTGTTATATTTCCTACAAGTTTTCTATTAGCCTCTTCTGGAAACGGAGAATAAATATTTCCTGTTCTAAGACCTGCTTCAATATGTCCTACTGGTATTTGATTATAAAATCCTACTAAAGCCCCTGCTAGAACTGATGTCGTATCTCCTTGAACTAATATATAATCAAACTTTTCTTTTTTTACAATTTCATCAAGTTTAATTATAAGTCTACCAGTTAATTCTGATAATCCTTGTCCTTGTTTCATTATTTGCAAATCATAATCAGGAGTTATCCCAAAAAGATTTAATACTTGATAAAGCATCTCTTTATGTTGTCCTGTTACTACTGCTTTTACATTTATTCCATTATTTTTTAATTCATGATACACAGGAGCCACTTTAATTGCTTCTGGTCTTGTTCCAAATATTAATCCTATTTTCATTCTATTCCTCTTTTTCTATTAACTTTTTATATTGTTTTCCTATTGTTTTTATATCATATTTTTCTAAATCAATTATTTCTTGATTTTTATAATTTCCATTTAAAAATTCTATAAATATTTCTTTATTAAAATTATTTTGATTAAATGATAAAATTGGTCTTTTTGCTATTCCATAATCTATTAATTTACTTGGTGATTGTTCTAAGTTAACATTAGATATATTTAATAAAAAATCCACTTTACTCATTTCTATTATACACTCTTTTCTTGGAATTAATGGCCTTATTTCTATTTTCCCTTTAGATTTTTTTATTTCCTCTAATATACTTTTTCCACTCTTCATTTTTTCTATAGTAACTATATCACTAAATATAATAAATTTATAGTCTTTATCTATAGTATTTAATAATTTTAATATATTCAAAGGATTTCTTATTTTCTCATAAAATACACCTGCATAAATAAAAGTTGGAACTTTATTTCTTTTATATTCTTCTAATTTATATTCACTTAAATCAAATCCTTGAGGAATTATCTTTATTTTATTTTCAACTTTATATTTCTTAAATGCTTCTTTTGCATTTTCAATTGGTAATACTATATATTTTAATTTTTTTAAAATAAGAGCTTCTATAATTTTAAAGTAATAAGCAATATTTAATGTTTTATTATAATAAAAGGGATCCCCGTATTCTAGTATTAAATTATCAGTTAATTTTTTATTTTTTCTTATTCCTAAATAACTTCCTAAATGAGATGAAAAAGGAAAAGCAATAGAAATTATAGCTTTTTTGTTATCTTTTACATTTTTTAAATATTTATAAACAAAATATGAAAATTCTATTTGTCTATCTAAAAACAAATAATTATATATATTTTTTATTTTTTTTATAATTTTAGACTTTAAACTTTTTTCTCTTTGAATTTTCTTTATATTATTTAAACTATTTACATTTTTATTTAATAAAAAACCTTTTTCTAAATAGATAATTTTTATACCATATTGTTCAAAAAAAATTTCAGGTACATTCTTTTTAGAAGTTACGACTTCAACTTCATATTTTTTTGCTAACTCTCTAGCTAGTTCAAATGCTCTATGAGAACGAGGAGTATTTTCTTCATAAAAATAATAACTTACTATTAATATTTTTTCCTTTAACATATTAATTTCTTCTCCTTAATAGCTTTTTATTCACTCTTTAATATAGTTAATGTATAAATAAATATATATTTATATTCTAATTTATAAAAATAATCTTCTATTTTTACTAAATTATGCAGACTTATTTTTGATATCCTATAAAAAATTTTCCTCATCTTATTTTATAAACATTGTTGAATCTTCAAATAAATTTTTAGTATTCTTGTCACTAAAATTCCCATTAGCATTTTCTCATACTTAGATATTAATATATTATTTTCTTGTAAAATTTTTTCTTTTCTAATCAATCTTTCACTATTCTCTGTAGATTATCTAACATTAAAAATCTAACAATTTGTTTTTTTTATTTTTATCCTTACATATTATATACATCCTATTATTTATATCTACTATTAATTCATTTAATTTCTTTGCACCATATATAATGTCTATCAAATTACTTTCTTCAAAAATATTCTTCTACTATTATTATATTATATATTTTTTTCTCCTATTATATATTCTACTCTTTTAATAAAACTTTTACTAGAAAATCTTTCTTTAGAAAAATAATAATTTTTTTCTATATAATTTTTATCTTTTAAATAATTTAAACTTTCTATAATACTTTCTTTATTCTTTGCTAAACAATATTTTCCATTTATATTATCATCAAAAATATCTTTTATTCCTGCATGATTTGTAGTTATTACTGAACAACCATTTACATATGCTTCTAAAATTGAAATCGGTTGCCCTTCATTTTCATAATAAGTAGGAAGTATAAAGATATCACTTTTCAAAAATAAATCTCTTTTTTTATTTCCTTTTACTATTCCATAATAAAATATTTTATTAGGATATTCTTTTAAATATTTTTCTATTTCAATTTTTATACATGGTTCTATGGCTCCTGCTAAATGAATCTCAAATTTTTCTTCAGAAAGTTCTTTTGAAGATTCTAAAACATCTAAAATTCCTTTTTCTCTCATCAAATTACTTAAATAAAGAACTTTTCTTTTTTTTCTAAAATTAAAATTTTTTATTTTTTCTTTTATCTCTTCTTCAGAAGCTATTATTTCGTCTTGTACTCCATTTTCACAAACAAAAATTTTATCTTCATTGATAATTCCTTTAAACATTTCTTTTAAAGAATTTCCTAAAACAATAACTCCATTTAATCTTTTTAGATAAAAACTTAAGACTTTCTTTTTCAAAAGATTTTGATTATCGTACATGTTTCTAAAATTTCCTCCATGTATATGTATATAACATGGAATACTTTTTATAAAAGAACATAACATATATGGTGAAAATCTCATAAATCCTAAAAAACTTTGACCAGGAGTCATGTATATAACATCATATTTATTAAATAAAATTTGATATATTTCTTTTATTAAATAAATAAATATTTTTAAAAATTTTTTTATTTTAAACTTCCCTTGTTCTTTTTTATTTTTAAACTCTAATTCTTTTAAAGTATTTATTTTATATACATCATAATTTTCTTTTAATCCATCATACAACGTTTGGTTTGCTATATTTTGTCCGTTTAATCCTTTATTTCCTTCTGGAAATGGTCCTACAAATAATATTTTTTTCATTTATAACACCTTTATTATTTTATCATTCCTTTTATTAGTAATTCCATTGCTTTAAATGATTCTTCTATATGAATATTCTTCTTATTTTTCTTTAAAATATTAAATATATACTTATATTCATTTTCTATTCCTTTATCTTGCTTTAATTTTAAATTAACTTTTTTTATACTACCATATCTAATTAATTTAATATAATTATCCATTTCATAAATTGTTCCATTAATAAAAACTCTCAATTGTTCTTTTAAATATCTTTTAGAACCCATTGAAGTATAAATTATATTTCCAATTGCTCCTGATTTAAATTTAAGTGATATTATACAATTATCTTTTTTAGGGTATGCTTCATTTTGTAAAAAATTTATTTTTAATTCTTCTAATTCCGTTCCATCTAAATATTGAATAGTATCTACAAAATGACAAGCTTCTCCTAATATCCTTCCTCCACCTATTTTTTCATCTTGTACCCAATGGTCTTCAGGAATATACCCTGCATTTACAGTATATTCATAAATAGCAGAAGTTTCATTAGTATTTCCCTCTTTTTTTATTTTTTCTATCAATGGAGCATAACGTCTATTTAATCCACAAAATAACTCCTTATTAGAATTTTTATAAGTTTCTTTTATCTCTTCTAATTCTTCTAATGTTAAACATAATGGTTTTTCACAATAAACATTTTTTCCTGCATTTAAAGCCTCTATTATAAATTTAGCATGTGTATTATGTCCAGTTGAAATTATAATTAAGTCTATTTCTTTGTCAGCTAATAATTCCTTATAATTATTTGTTATATATTCAAAAGGAACTATATTCTTTGCTTGAGCTGCATTCACTCCCCCAGTAGTAGCTAATCCTTTAAAATTATATAATTCTGTTTTTTTCATAATTGGTATTAAAGTTGTTTTAGAAAAATTTCCAGCTCCTATTAGCCCTACTGTTATTCTATCTTTTTCTATTTTATTTTCTTTTTGAGAATAAATTATATTCATGTATTTTTTTTCATTCTCTTTATATTTCAGTAATATTCCTATATATTTTTCTTTATTCTTATTAGTTGTTATTATTTCATATGCTTTTTCTGCTTCTTCAAAATCTATGATATGAGTAATTAAATCTGATATTATAACTTTTTTACTTGCTAATAATCTGATAAATTCCTCTATATTTCTTCCTTCAGTAAAACGAACATATCCTATAGGATAATCTATCCCCTTTTCCTCATAGTTACTATCATATCTTCCTGGTCCATAAGAACGAGCTATTGTAAATGTTAATTCTTTTTCATAATATGGTCTTCTATCTATTTCCATCTTAGTAACACCTATCATACAAATAATTGCTCTGTCTCTTGTTATAGTAGCTGCTAAATCCATTGGAGCATTGCTATTTGTAGATGCAGTTATTATTACTTTATCTACACCACGTCCTTTAGTTAAAGCCTTCGTTTTATCCTCTGCATTTTCATCATCAGATTGTATGAATGCTTTTAACTTTGTATTTTCTAATTCTTTATTAACTATATCATATCCTATTACATCACAACCATAAGCATTTAAAATTCTTGCTGTAATATGCCCCAATAACCCTAGACCTATAACAGCAACTGTTTCTCCTGATTCTACTTTTGCTTGATGTATTCCTTCTAAAGCAATTCCACCTAAAGCACCTAAAGCTGCATCTTGATAATTTTCTAAATTATTTGGTAATTTTATTACTAGATTTTTATTTGTTCTATTAATTTCACTATGATATGCTTGCCCCACTAAAGCGACTAAATCTCCTTTTTTAAATTCTGTAACTCCTCTACCACATTCTAAAATCTTTCCTACAGCTGAATACCCCATTGGCATTGGTTCTTTTAATTTTCCAAAAGCTGCTTCTAAACCTGTTATTACTCCATCTGTTGCCATTTTATCTAAAACTTTTTTTACTTGATCTGGTCTTTCTAAAGCCTTTTGTAATAAATTTTTTCCTCCAAAAGAAGTTAAACTTCTTTCTGTTCCTGCACTTACAGCTGAATATAAAGTTTCTATTAATACATGTTCATCTTTCACTCTAGGCATAGGTGTTTCTATTAATTTAACTGAACCATCATTTACCATTAAAAACAATTGTTTCATTTATTACTCCTTATTACTATTATTTAATTATTCCTAAACAATCATACACTTTCTTTTCTTTTAATACTTCTATATTTTCTTTAAATTCTTTATGTCCTTGTGCTAATACTAAATAATCTGCTTTCTCTATTGTTTCCTTAAAACTATAAAGTTCAAAACCATGACTTTCTTTTTCTCTTACATTTGGTTCACAAGCTATTACTTTATACCCTTTATCTCTTAAGATTTCAGCTATTTCCATTGCTGGTGATTCTCTTAAATCATCTATATCTGGTTTATAAGCAAGTCCTAATACTCCTACTGTTAATGATTTATCTCCTTTTAATATTTCATCTACTTTATTTACTATGAATCTTGGTTTAAAATCATTTATAAGTCTTGCTTCTCTTATTACATTTGCTTCTTTTGGAAATTTTTCTACAATAAACCATGGGTCTACTGCTAAACAATGTCCTCCAACTCCTGCTCCTGGTGTTAATATATTTACTCTTGGATGTTTATTTGCTAATTTTATTAATTCAAATACATCTATTCCTAATTTATCACAAATTACAGAAAGTTCATTAGCAAAAGCTATATTTACATCTCTAAATGTATTTTCTACAAGTTTACACATTTCTGCTGTTATATCATCAGTTATATAACAAGTTCCTTCTTTTACCATTGCATCATATATAACTTTTGTGTATTCTCCTGCTTCTCTTCTTTCTGCTCCAATTATTCTATCATTATGTTCTAATTCATAAAGAATTCTTCCTGGTAAAACTCTTTCAGGACAATGAACTGTCATAAATTTTTCTCTTGATATTTTTGATTCTTTTTCTAATATATCTGTCATTAATTTTGTTGTCATTGGTGGTACTGTTGATTCTAATATTACAAGATTATTTTCTTCTAATACTGTTGCTACTTCTCTTGCTCCACTTTCTACATAAGATAAATCTGCTATTTTTTCTTCATGTTCTTTTTTAAATGGAGTTGGTACAGAGATTATAAATACATCTGATTTTTCTAATTTGTCTGTTGGTATTAATCTTCCACTATTTATAGCTTCTTCAAATGCTTCTTGTAAATCTGGCTCTACTATATGAATATGTCCACCTTTTAAAGTTTCTATTACTTTTTTATTTACATCAAATCCATTTACTGTAAATCCTGCTCTTGCAAAAGCTATGGCCGTAGGAAGTCCTATATACCCCATTCCTAATATTGTGATTTTTAATTCTTTTTTTCTTGCTTTTTCTAATAATTCTTCCAT
>NZ_JHXW01000020.1 GCF_000622245.1 Fusobacterium perfoetens ATCC 29250
CATCAATTAAAAGTCCTGTATTTTCTTTTACATATTCTTCTAAACCATCTATTTTTTTAAGTTCATCACAAATTTTTGCAGTTCTTCTACATTGCCAAACAATAGCATTGTAAACAGGTTTTCCAGTATTTTTATCCCAAACAATAGTAGTTTCTCTTTGGTTAGTAATACCAATACCTATAATATCATGTTGAGAAATTCCCTCTCTAGCAATTACCTCAGCCAAAACCCCACTTTGACTTGACCAAATTTCCATAGGGTCATGTTCAACCCAACCTTCTTTAGGATAAATTTGAGTAAATTCTTTTTGAGAAACACCAACAATTTTTTGGTCACTATCAAAAACAATAGCTCTTGAGCTAGTAGTTCCTTGGTCTAATGCTATAATATATTTTTTCTCCATAAAATCCGCCCTCCAATTTTATTCAAAATAATATACAAAAAAATGCCTAAAATATTACTAAAATTTAGTAATTTTTTTAAGCATTCACTTTATCACATTGCTTATTATTTATCTAACAAGGTAATTTTATACTGTTTTATCTATTTTGTCAAGACACATTTTCTAATCATTTCTTATTATTTTAAATCAAATTTGCCACAATTCTTTTTTAGTAGTTGAAATTCCTTCTGCTCCAGCTCTTAAAGCATTCATAACATCTTCTTTTTCATCAATAAGTCCACCTGTTATTACTGGTAAATTTACTAAATTACAAATTCTTTTTATTATTTTAGGCATTAGTCCTGGTAAAATTTCAACTGCATCAGGCTTATTTTCTCTTATATGCATTACAGTATTTTTAAATGAAAAAGAATCAAGTATAAAATATCTTTGAATAACAGGAATATTTTTCTTTTTAGCAAAAGCTACCATATTGTGTTTTGTTGTTATTATTCCATCTAAATCTATATGATTAACTAAATATTCAACACCATAATTTGAGCTAGAAAGTCCTTCTATCATATCAGCATGAACAAACACAATTTTCCCTTCTTTTTTTAATTTTGATACAATATCTTCAATATTCATTAAATTTGCCATTATTATAAAAACTATCTCACTACCACTTTCTAGTGCTTCTTTTAAATCCTGGTCATTTTTTAATGCCGGAATAATTGGATTTCTTTCCAATATTTCCCTTATGTTCATTTTCCTACCTCCAATTTTTTATTGCCTTATATTTTAAAATATACTATATATTTATGTCAAGATAAAAAAATTTAAATATTTTTTAAAATTATGATATAATAACTTGTTCTTAAGAATTAAGGTGGTGAAAACTTATGAAAAAATTTATATTTTTTATACAATATATTTTATTTAAAATTTTAAAAACTTTTTTACTTATTTTCCCAGAGAAAATACGTTTTATTTTTGCTGAAAAATTATCAGTTTTAGCTTATAAAATTTTAAAGTCAAGAAGAGTTACTTCTCTTATCAATCTAAAATTTGTTTTTCCTGAAAAATCTTTAGAAGAATTAGAAAAAATAGCTATAGAATCTTATAAAAATATAGGGAAAGCTTTTATAGGTACACTATGGTTAGATAAATATGTAAAAAAAGAAAAAAATTTTAAAATTGCTAATCCTGAAATGATGCCTGTATTAAAAGAAAGTTCTCCTGCTACTTTTGCTAATATGCACTTTGGTAATATGGAAGGATTATTAAAAATAGCTGAAGAGTTTAATGTGGTTACTGTTGGAAAAACTCAAAATAATCCCTATGTTAATGATGAAATAATAAAAAATAGAAAATGTTTTAATATAACTTTATTACAAAGAAGCCCTTCCGTAGGAAGAGAACTTGTAAAATTTGCAAAAGAAGGAAGGAATATAGCTTTATTATCTGACCAAAAGGGAAGTGGAGCAGATGTATTATTTTTCTCTGAACCAACTACAGCTCCTACTGGAGTGACTAGTATTGCTTGTAAATTTAATCGTAGATTATTTTTAGTTTATTGTATATATCAAAAGGATTTTTCGACTTTAGCCTTTATAGAGGAAATTGAAAAATGTACAGATGAAACTATCCCATTTAAAGATAGAGTTCAAAAAACTACTCAAAATATGATAAATAAAATGGAAGATGCTATAAGAAAATATCCTGAACAATGGATGTGGATGCATGATAGATGGAAATTTTATAGAAGATATAAGAAAGGTGAATTACCTAAAGAATTAATGGAATTTGCTAAAACTATAAAATAATTTTAAAGGAGAAAAAATGAAAAAAAAGATTAAAAATATTATTTTCTATATTCAATATTTATTAATAATGTTTTTTACAAAATTATTTATATGGTTACCTGAAAAAGTTCGTTTTAATATTGGAGAATTTTTTGCTGTTTTAGCGTTTAAGGTGGTTAAAGAGGTTAGATATATCACTCTTCTTAATTTAAAACTTGCTTTTCCTGAAAAATCAAATGAAGAGATAAAAAAATTAGCTATAGAATCTTGTAAAACTATGAGTAGAGCTTTTTTTGTAAATATGTGGCTTGATAAATATTTAGAAAAAGATGAAAATTTTAAAATTATTGATGAAGATTTATTACAAGAAGCTATTGATAATGGACCTTCTGTTTTTGGAGCTATGCACTTTGGAAATATGGAAGCTCCTGTAAAATTAGCCAATAGAATTCCTATAGTAACTGTGGCTAAAGATAGAACAAATCCATATATAAATAATTTAATTATAAAAAATAGAACTAGATTTAATATAGCTTTATTACAAAAAGGAAATACTACAAGTAGAGATTTAATAAAATATGCAAAAGAGGGTAGATATCCAATTTTACTTACTGACCATAGAGATAGTAATGGAACTAATATAACTTTTTTTGGAGAACCAACTACAGCTCCTACTGGAGTATCTAGTATTGCTTTAAAATATAATAGGCCTTTTTATCTTATGTATTGTGTATTGACAAAGGATAATACTACAGAGGTTTATATAAGAAAAATTGAAAAATGTGATGATGAATCTCTATCATTTAAAGAGAGAGTTCAAAAAACTGTACAAAATATGTTTAATGAAATGGAAATTGTTATGAGAGAATATCCTGAGCAATGGATGTGGTCTTATGATAGATGGAAACTATATAGCCAATATAAAAAAGGTATACTTAGAAAAGATTTAATGGATTTTATAAAGAATTTTTAAACTTATAAAATATAAAAAATAAGAAAGTCACTGTATAAAAGCAGTGACTTTTTATATAAAATTATTTTCAGACTTTCATAAATTTAATTAAAAAATAACTTTTTTAAATTATTTTTTTTATAAAAAGTATTGCTTTTTTTTTTTTGAAGTATACTCATAATAAGAAAATATTTTTTAATAATAGCAATTTAAAAAGGTATAAAAAAAAGAAAATTTTTTCTATATCTATTTTAAGTTGCTTTTTTTATTATGGGGGTGGATTATGGTAAAAGATATTGAAAAAAATTTAAAAAGATGGTTAAAAAGAAAAGTTAAAATAACTATGGGAGTTATAGTTGCTTTTTTAGTTGGAAGTTCTTTAAGTTTTGCTGACACTTTATATATTAGAGATGGAGCAAATGGAATAGAATTTAGTTTAGATAATCAAAATTGGGGAGAAAATCCATACTCTGAAAATACATTTGAAAATAATATTTATGCTAATAGAAAGAATATAGAAAGTGATTATATAGGAATATATAACACAGCTTCTAATATTTCATTAATTAATAAAAATAAAATTATTGTAAATGGTGAGAAAGGATGGGGAATATATAGTAATGAAGCTATAAAAACTTTAAAAAATAATGATTTAATAGAAATAAAAGGTGATGAGGGAGCAAATGGAATATTAACTAAAGTATTAGTAGAAGAGTTAATAAATCAAGGAATAATAAAAGCAACAACTTCTTCTGCTGGACTAAAAACAGCTTATGGAATAAATAATCAAGGAGTAATAGAAAACTTACAAAATAATGGATTAATAACAGGGAAAGGTTATTATTATGTAGGAATAGAGAATCTTAATGGAATAGTATCAAAATTAGAAAATAAAGGTATTATTATGTCAGAAGAAAGTGATTCTGCAATTGGAATAAATAATGGTCGTTATTCTTTAAATGGTGGTATAATAGATAATTTAATAAATAAAGGTATTATTGATTTAAAAGGAAATTCAAATGTTTTTGGAATACAAAATAATAGTGGAGGAACAATAGGGGATTTATTAAATCAAGGTATTATAAAAGTGGAAGCTCTTTCTGATTTAGCTTTGGTTAATGGAATAGCTAATGAGTCTAATCAGATAGAAAATATATCCAATGAAGGAATAATTGATGTAGTAGGAAATTCTGAAGTAATTGGGATAGATTTTCCAGCAAAAAAAGAAACTAAAAATAAAGGAATAATAAAAGTAACTAGTTCTTCTAATGCAACAGGTATTAATCTAGGTGGATCAGAGAATAAAAGTGAAAATTTATTAAATGAAGGAATAATTGATGTAGTAGGTTCTAATAATGGTAGAGCAATACGAAATTATCATGAAATAAATAATTTTATAAATAATGGTATTTTAAAAACAAAAGGAAATGGTGATTTCACAGCTACAATTCTTTCTGAGTCTGAAAAAATAAATAATTTAGAACAAAATGGAATTGTTTTTTCTAACAGTGTAACTATAGAGATTCCATTTTCAAATACTAGCAATATTGTAAATAATGGGCTATTAATTGGAGATTCTAGTGATTTTATAAATAAAGGTTATACTAATAACGGAATAATATTTAGTTATGATACTGCAAATAATAACTATAAAATCCAAAGATATAAAGATACAGGAGAAAATGGAATTCAAATAGGAAATAAAACTATTATAAATGCTAAACTTATTGGTGTACAAAATGAAAATACAAATAATTGGACAGCTACTGGAAGTGAAAGTATAGTTTTAGAAGATAATAAAACAGATATGATTTATAATGGAATTACTAATACTTTAAAAGTAGGTGGAGAAAAAACTCTTACAAACTCTATTGTAAATGGATATACTTCTGCTATTGTTTTTGATGAAAATGGAGGAAGTTTAACTTTAGATAATTCTATTATCAATGGTGGAGTAGATGAAACAAGTGCTACTATCAAAGGAAGTAATAATATTGATAATTTAACTTTAACTAATGGCACAATAATCAATGGAAATATTGATTTAGGTAATGGAAATGATAATTTAACTTTAGATGATGAAACTCAAATTAATGGAGATTTATTAGGTGGAGATGGAGAGGATACTTTAACATTTAATAATTCCACTACAAAATCTAATGATGATAATATAAATATTTTTGGTAGTATACACAGTTTTGAAAATATGAAGATAGATACTAATGTAACTTTCTTTGAAAATACAAAAATTACAGGAACAGAAAATATAACTATAAGTGAAAACGGAAAAATGATAGTAAGGGTTGGAATAGAAAAAACAAATGGAAAATTAAATAATCATGTATTAAATAATACAGGAGCTATTGTATCAGGAGATGGAATACTATCAGTAAATCTAAATGGAAATGGTGTTGGAAGTATAATAGGAATGGGAGAAGATAGTAAAACACAAATTTCTGATGATTTAAATATAGAAAGTTATTCAGCATTACATATAATTAAGAAAAATTCTAATGGTGATTTAGAAGTATTGAAAAAAGAATTTGCCTCTCCAGAAAAATATCAAAATTTAAAAGACATTTATGATAGTATTTTTGCTTCAAAACAAGATGATGAATTTACAGATACTTCTTCTGAAAAATATGGAGAATTTTTAAAATACTTAAATGATATTTATGCAGGAACACCTTATTCTTATTCAACTGAAATTTCTAGAAAAACTTTAACAATGTTTGATGAAATTGCAATTTCAAAAGATTTAAA
>NZ_JHXW01000021.1 GCF_000622245.1 Fusobacterium perfoetens ATCC 29250
AAAACATATCCATAATCATATCGTAGTAAATTCAGTAAATTTTGAGAATGGAGAGAAGTTCTATTATGAGGAAAAAGAGTTTAATAGATGGAGAGATAGAGCAGATGAATTAGCCCAAGAATATGGACTAGAAATTGTACAGCCAAAAGAGAAGAATTTAGAGATAGGAGAAGTAACAACAAAATCAAGACATACAAGAGAAGCTATAGAAAAGGCTTTAAGAGGAGAAAAACAAAGCGATATAGTAACAGTATCTTTGGCAGTAATTCAAGCAGGAGAAGAAGCAAAAAATAAAGAAGATTTTACAAGAATTCTAAAAGAAAAAGGAGTAGATATTGATTGGGGAGAAACTGTTAAAGAAGATGGTTCTATAAAATACAGAAAATATATTACTTTAACTGTTGATGAAGAACATAGAGTAAGTAAGAAGCCAAAATTTAGATTAGACAGCTTAGAAAATCATATACATCACCCTGCATTTAATACAGAAAAATTAAGGGAACATTTTAAAGAATTAGATAAGAAAAAAGAGCTTGAAAGATATAAACCAAAAGAACAAGAAAATCTGTGGAAAAAACATTTAAAAAATCAAAGCCGTGATAAAGACGGAATGGAATTATAAGGAGGAACTGTATGGCAAATTTATTTGAGGGAGCAAGTAAATTAAAAAATGAAGCAGAAGAAATTGATAAAGTTTTGGAAAGATTAAAGCTCACATCAGCAAGATTGGAAAAAATAGAGAAAACTTTTTCAGAAGTAGAAAATATAAGCCCTGATTTAAAGAAAATCAAAGAGGAAATAGTGGCTATCAAAGAAGAATATGAGAATATAGACGGAAAGGCTATAAGTAATGCGATAAATGACCTTGTAAATAAGATTTTTGATAGTTGGAAATTATGGTTGTTATATATTCCGTTGGGAGGATTTTTAATAGCTTTTATAATGGTATCATATTTCTATATGACCAATGTAAGAAGAATGGCAGAAGAAAATAAAATTTTATCCGATAGGATAAATTCTGTTTATAATATGCACCTGTTAGACCAAAAATATTGGTATGATAAGAAAAATCAAGAATTATTTTTAGGAGATTACGATTGGATAAAGAAGAAAATGGCAGAAGAAAAGAAAAATAATAAAAAATAAGTAATTTTTATAGAGAAAATAAAAGGAAGAAAAAAAAGAAGCTTTAAAGAGCTTCTTTTTTATATATAGTATGTATAAAGTATAATTTATATTTTAATTTAAAAAATAATATATATGTATGTAAATTTTATACATATTTTTTAAAGAATAAAATTTATACTATATACAACATAAAATATATATGTATATATTCTTTTAAAAGTATTATAAAATAAAGAAAAAATATACTATATATTTTTTTGTACTCTGCTTCCAAGTGCTTCCAAAAATACACATATATCATAAAGTGTTTTTATTTATTTTTAAATAATAGTAATTTATATACTATAAAGTATTTTTTATAAAACAAAATAATACACTATAATATATAGTATAAAGTATATTATAGTGTATCAGGGCTGCTCTTTAATTTTTTTTATCCAGTTCTTTATATTTTTCTAAAAATTCTTCTAAAGCACAGCTCAAAGCTGATATGATAGTGATTTTATTTTCTTCACAGAATTCTGTAAAGTGTTTATAAAGGTCTTCATTGATACGGATATTCTTGATTTTTATATTTTGAGAGTATTTAGTTTTTATATTTTCTAGGCTGTATTTTAAAGTTGCGTCGGCTTCATTTTTAATAGCCTGTCCTTCAGTCATAAAGAATAGAGCCTTTAAAACCTTGTCATTTAATAAAAAGTTGATTTTGTCTTGTGGTGTCTTAATTTCTTCAAAAGATTTAAAAATTTTTGGACTATCCAAGAAAAAGTCTATATTATTTGATGGAGTAGCAGATATAGGGGTAGCTTGTTTTTCTTCAGGAACAGGATTTTCAGCTTGTTCTTCCACCTCTTTAGGTTCTTCAATTACAGCTTCAGTAATTTCAGTTTCATCTATTTTTACAGCCTTTGGAGTTTCCTCTACTACTTCTTCCACTTCTACGATTTCAGGAGAGAAAGAATAGTTTAAATAGTTTAATTCCTTTTCTGTAAAGTGTTCGTGGTTTTTATCAAGCCAATTATCCTTTTTCTTAGGAGTAACAAATTTTTCTTTTATAATACTTTCAGCTTTTACTTTTTTCTTTATCATTCCCTTAATTTCTTCAATTTTCTTTTTAGTTTGAATATTCATATATGCCCTCCTTTAATACTTTATATATATAAAATATTATACCATACATTTATATAAAAATAAAGATTTTTTCTTTTTGGACAAGGATTTTTTACATAAATATTCTATCTGTCAAGGGTGGCAAAGCCATCGGCAAGCCGACTAAAGCCCTTGACTGCTTGAATATTTATGTGGGAGATTGATTTGCCAAAAAGAAAAAAATATAAAAAAGTAGTTAAGGTGGAGTTAGGAAAGAAAAGTTTTTATTAAGTTTTTTAATTTTGTTAAATTAATCTTTATTTCTTGACTTGAATTATTGAAAATGTCGGGGTATACTTATAAAAAATAGGTATGGAGGTCTTTTATGAAAAAAATATTTAGCGTAGTTATGCTTATATTTATTACATTACTGACAAGTAGTTTTACTAAAATGCACAATGATGAAGTTTTAGAAGTAATACAACGGCAAGTACCTAATGATAAGTTTTATTTTATCAGAGGATTGGAGAGAGAATATGGTTTTAATACCAATGTTCGTTATAGGGGAATAATTTATAGTGATAAATTAAAAGAAGCTAAGGCTTTTATGGGAATACAAGTGGCTTTAGAGGATTTAGATAGCTTATATATGTGGGAAGATGACTTTAAAGACCAATATGAGAATGCTCTTGCTTCTCCAAGACTGACTAAGATAATAAGAGAAAATGCTAAAAAAGTATTTGGAGATGACATTGTTGTATATGTGGATTTATCAGAAGCTATGTTTTTGAAAGAGGGTATTGAGTTTGTAGAGCAAAATATAGGAAATTTTATCCCTGATGAAAAAGTTGGACTTCGTGTATATATAGATATTTTTGCTGATGATATTACAAAAGTAAATATTGATGAATATAAAAAAAAGTTATTTAACTTTCATCAAATTTTATATAAGAAATATAATATAAATTGTGATATTAATATGTATTTAAGAGATAAGAAGTGTTTAACTTATGATGTAGTAAAAAATCATATATTTTATATTTTTAAAGATGAGCCACAAGTAAAAAAATATTTAAAGAAATATAAAAAGGAAAAAACATTGTCATCAAAAGAAATGGGGTATTTAATGGATTATTTTACTAAATATTTTAATGATGAGAATATTCCTAATATTTGGTTTCAAATGTATTATAAATATATAAAAAAACCAGAAGATGTTAATGTAATATTCCCAGAGGAGTTGAGAAATAATGGTTAGAGATGTAGAATATGCTTTTTTTTCTCAATTATCATATTTGAATTGGAATAATTTAGATTTAGATAAATTAAAAAAAGAGATTTCTTATCAAAATAAAGATTTTATTAATTTTTTAAAACTTAGTACAGTTTGGGATAAAATAAAGAGAGATGATATAGAGCCTGAAGTAATTAATGATATTTTAATGTATGATGAAAGAGATAAACGCCTTTTGGGAGTTTTTGGAATAGAAAAAGATAAAGATACAAAAGTAGAGTTAAAACCATATTATGATTTTAACGGCTGGCAGTTTATTTACAGTGCAGATAAAACAAAGCTGTTTGCTGATTATGGATATGGCAGAAATGTTTCTGACAATGGTTTTTATGCCTGTGCCTTTCAAAAAGAAAATGATGTTGTAATAGCTTACAGAGGAACAGACTTCAGCTTTAAACCTGAAGATATTAAGGGAACAATTAAAGATATGATACAAGATATTGAGTTGGGATTTATGAAAGAAAATGGATCACAACTAATCTGTGCCTATATGTTTTTAGAATATATAAAGAAAATGTGTAAAAAAGAAGAAGAAAAAATAAATATTCATATAACAGGGCATAGTTTAG
>NZ_JHXW01000022.1 GCF_000622245.1 Fusobacterium perfoetens ATCC 29250
AACAGAAACTTTAAACCATGAATTAACATTAGGAGTAAGTTATAATACTTTCTTTAGTGGAGATAAAGAAGAATACTTAACAGGAAGATTTGTAGGTGGAAGTAACTTTGATATGTTAGTAGGAGAAAAAGCAGATACATTCTCATTAAATGGAAAATATGAAGTATCAACAGAAAAAGGACTATCATTTGATGTAAGAGGAAACTATGCATTTGAACATGAAAACTCAAAAGATGAATGGACAGTAGGAATGGGAATAGGTTATAAATTCTAGTTTTAATATAATAAAAATATATACTTTAGAAAAGATTTAATAGATTTTATAAAAAATAAGAAAGTCACTGTGTAAAAACAGTGACTTTTTATATAAAATTATTTTCAGACTTTCATAAATTTAATTAAAAAATAATTTTTTTAAATTATTTTTTTATAAAAAGTATTGCTTTTTTTTTTTTTTTTTGAAGTATACTCATAATAAGAAAATATTTTTTAATAGTAGCAATTTAAAAAGGTATAAAAAAAAGAAAATTTTTTCTATATCTATTTTAAGTTGCTTTTTTTATTATGGGGGTGGATTATGGTAAAAGACATTGAAAAAAATTTAAAAAGATGGTTAAAAAGAAAAGTTAAAATAACTATGGGAGTTATAGTTGCTTTTTTGATAACAGGGTTGGCTAGTTATTCCCTTGATGTTGATGAAATAATTATAGGAAAAAATTTAGAAGGTAATTATAATTTGACTAATGGTGGAACTATAATTGAAGATGAACAAAATTTTATGATTGAAAAAAATAATTTTATTAATAATGAAAATATTAAATCAAATATAGATAAAAAATTTTTTAATGGAGTTATTACAATAAGTGATACAATAAAAAAAGAGGATAATTTTAATTTTATTAATAATGGAGATATTATTGGTAATGGATATTTAGGATTAGCAAATCAAGGATATATAAAAACTTTATTAAATAATGGTTATATCTATGGAAAAGAGCAAGGAATTGGAAATGTATACACAAGTACTGGGGAAAATTATATTGAATTAATAGATAACAAAGGAATTATTGCTAGTGATAAAATAAGCTTATATCTTTATAAATCAATTGGAGATATTAAAAATAGTGGAATTATAAAAGAAAGCCTTGTTATGTATGAAAAAGCTAATAATATTTATAATAATGGAAAAATAATAAAAACAGTATCAGATAGTAATGGAGGATTGAGTTTAAATAATGGTTCACGAAATGAAGTAATTAATAAAGGAATATTAGCAGCTCCTAAAAAAGTTATTTTTAATAGTGGAGAATTAAAAGAAGTAACTAATGAAGGAATAATAGAAAAAACTACAAATGATATTTCAGGAGCAATAGAATTATCTAATTATATAGGAATTTTAAAAAATAGTGGAGTAATAAATGGAAAAACTAAAAGTATTTCAGAAACTACTTTTAATAAAGAAAATATAGAAATTAAAAATTATGGAATTATTGTAAGTCCTTTTGAAGTAGGAGTAGGTAGAGGTCCAAGACAACAAAAATGTTTTGAAAATTTTGGATTGCTTATAAATGAAAATGGACAATTATTAAAATATAAATTTTATGTTAGAAATTTATTTCCAAAATATAAAACTGAGTTAGAAATAGCTAAAAATATAAGTGAACAAATAATAAATAATAATGAGAATATAGATGTTACTGTTGGAGAAGAGGGTGGAACTGATAAAACAGTACAAATAAAAAATGACAGTGGAAAAACTATTATTAATGCAGGTTCTAATGAAAATGGATATGTTCAAAATATAAAATCAGATACAATAAAAAATTTATCTGATACAGAGGGATATATTTTAAATGGATATGATAAAACTGTTGTAATTAATTCAAATACAGGAGATAAAAATATAAATAATTCCATAATTAATGCTGTAAAAACTGCTGTATCTATTGAGGGAGAAAATACTTTAGGACTTAAAGATACAATAGTAAATGGAGGGTATGGAGAAGATATAATTCTTGGAGATAACAATAAAAATACTTTAAATCTTAGTGGAACAACTATTATTAATGGAAACATTAATTTAGGAGCTGGAGATGATAGTCTTTCTATAGATAATCCAGTTCAACTAAATGGAGTTTTAGATGGTGGAAGTGAAAATGATACTTTAACTTTTAATTCTTCTGCATTACAAGAAAATAATATAAATGTTCTTCATGATATTAAAGGATTTGAGAACACAAATATTAATACTGATGTAACTCTATTTGAAAAGACTGTTGCTGAAAATGGAGATATTAAAAATCTTGAAGTACAACTTGGAAGTATTACAGTAGGAGAAAATGGAAACCTTAATCTAAGAATAGATGGAACAGAAAAAGATGGAAAAGGAAATGTAATAGGACATGCTTTATATAACAATATAGGAAGTATTAAAGTAAATGGTGGAAAACTTAATTTAAAAACTTTTGGATTTGGTGAAGAAGAAACAATTGCTTTTAATGGAACAGATATAACTAATTTGACAAATGATGATATAACTATTTCATCTATTTTACATGAAAGTGAAATAAATGGGGATAATACAATTTCTATAACTGCTAAAAAGAACTTAGAAGATATGGATATAACTAACTATGAAAAATTAAATAAAATTTATCATAGTATTGTTACATCTAATTTAAAAGAATTTGATGTTCCAGAAGAAAAATATGGAGAATTTTTAAAATACTTAAATGATATTTATACAGGAACACCTTATTCTTATTCAACTGAAATTTCTAGAAAAACTTTAACAATGTTTGATGAAATTGCAATTTCAAAAGATTTAAACCCTGATTTA
>NZ_JHXW01000023.1 GCF_000622245.1 Fusobacterium perfoetens ATCC 29250
CAATAGAAAGAGATATATGAATTGCTCCTTAGAAAGGAGGTGATCCATCCGCACGTTCCCGTACGGATACCTTGTTACGACTTCACCCCAATCGCTAACCACACCCTCGGAGCATCCATCCTTACGGTTAGGCCTGCTACTTCAGGTGCAATCAACTCTCGTGGTGTGACGGGCGGTGTGTACAAGACCCGAGAACGTATTCACCGCAACATAGCTGATTTGCGATTACTAGTGATTCCAACTTCATGTACTCGAGTTGCAGAGTACAATCCGAACTACGAACAGCTTTCTGAGATTTGCTCCTTCTCGCGAAATTGCTTCTCTCTGTACTGCCCATTGTAGCACGTGTGTAGCCCAGCGTATAAGGGGCATGATGACTTGACGTCATCCCCACCTTCCTCCTGCTCATCGCAGGCAGTATCGCATGAGTGCCCAACTTAATGATGGCAACATACAATAGGGGTTGCGCTCGTTGCGGGACTTAACCCAACATCTCACGACACGAGCTGACGACAGCCATGCACCACCTGTCTCTAGGTTCTCCCGAAGGAGCACTAAGAAATCTCTTTCTCATTCCTAGGATGTCAAACGCTGGTAAGGTTCCTCGCGTTGCGTCGAATTAAACCACATGCTCCACCACTTGTGCGGGTCCCCGTCAATTCCTTTGAGTTTCATACTTGCGTACGTACTCCCCAGGCGGATTACTTATCGCGTTAGCTTGAGTGCCGAGGTTCGACCCCCGACGCTTAGTAATCATCGTTTACAGCATGGACTACCAGGGTATCTAATCCTGTTTGCTCCCCATGCTTTCGCGCTTCAGTGTCAGTATTCGTCCAGTGAGCTGACTTCTCTATCGGCATTCCTACAAATATCTACGAATTTCACCTCTACACTTGTAGTTCCGCCCACCTCTCCGATACTCTAGTTAGGCAGTTTCCAACGCAATACGGAGTTGAGCCCCGCATTTTCACATCAGACTTACCAAACCACCTAGACGCGCTTTACGCCCAATAAATCCGGATAACGCTTGCGACATACGTATTACCGCGGCTGCTGGCACGTATTTAGCCGTCGCTTCTTCTATTGGTACCGTCATTTGTTTCTTCCCAATTGAAAGCACTTTACAATCCTAAGACCGTCATCGTGCACACAGAATTGCTGGATCAGACTTTTGGTCCATTGTCCAATATTCCCCACTGCTGCCTCCCGTAGGAGTAAGGGCCGTGTCTCAGTCCCCTTGTGGCCGTTCACCCTCTCAGGCCGGCTACCCATCGTCGCCTTGGTGAGCCGTTACCTCACCAACTAGCTAATGGGACGCAAAGCTCTCTCGTAGCGCATATAGCTTTCATAATCTTATCATGCGATAAAATCATAATATCCGGTATTAGCTATCGTTTCCAATAGTTGTCCCAGACTACAAGGCAAGTTCTTTACGTGTTACTCACCCGTCCGCCACCTTACTATCACCGAAGTGAATTCAAGTAGACTTGCATGTGTTAAGCATTCTGTCAGCGTTCATCCTGAGCCAGGATCAAACTCTTCATTAAAACTTTATATTTATTGACTAGGTCAATTAT
>NZ_JHXW01000024.1 GCF_000622245.1 Fusobacterium perfoetens ATCC 29250
TTTAAAGATTGCCATAGGTCATCTAACTCCTTTTGAATTTCCCTAAAATCTGATATAGTTTTACTGTTACATTTTTTAGCTATTTGGTTAAGGTTATTTCCTATGCTTACTTTTAGTCTAAAAATATCTTTTAAATTCTCGTTTAATTCCTGAATATCTCCTAGCATATTTTTTCTTATTAAAACTCTTACAAATTCATTCTTTGTTACTCCATATAATTTAGCTTGAGTTTCAAGCAAATTATAATCTTCTTCATCTAATCTTAATGATAAATTTTTCTTCAAAAAATTTATACCTCCTTTCCCGCTTTTAGCAGGGGTTTTTAGGGGGACTGCAATCCCCCTAAACGAGCGTAAATGATGACAAATTGATTTATCAATTTGCCGTCATTTACAGTGTGCTCGCTTCCTTAATTTTACTTAATATATATTAAGTATACCTCTTATTTTTTGACTTGTCAAAAATTAATGGTATACTTTCAAAAAATAACTAAATTAAGGAAGGACTAGAAATTGTGCCCAAAATATACTATAATAATATTACTATAAATAATCTTTTTACAGGAGGTTTTAACTATGGAAGAACTTAACCAAGTACAAGAAAATTTAGAAACTACTAAACCAAAGAAAAAAATCAAGACTTCTGAGGAAATTAAGCAGGAACTTATTAACAAGAAAAAAGAGATTGAAAAAAAACTAAAAGAAATTGAGTTAAAAGAAGCTGAAAAGAAGCTAAAACCTCTTTTTAATCTTTTCATAAAAAATGCACAATTATTATCTGATGAAGATGTAGCTAGAATGGTTGCTCATTATAAAAATAAATTTACTGAAAAAAAAGAGGAAAGTAAGTAAATCTATAAAAAATTTTTGAAGCTTAAAAAAAATGACCTCGTAAAATCGTTTTTAACGCATTTTACGAGGTTATCTTGATGTTTTATACCTTTTATTTTTAAATCAAATTTAAGCTATTTAAAGGCTGTTTTAAGTATTTCTTTTTTTAAAATAATTCTAAGTTAGGTAAAAAATCATATTTTAGACAAATTTCATTAATTTTTTCTTCTGTTTCTGCTTCTTTTATTAATTTATTAAATTCAGATAAATTTCCTATATTTTTTGATTTTTTACTTTGCCTTATTATTAAGTTTTTTAATTTTATAACTTTTTTATCTTTTTCTCTTTTTTTATAAATATTTTTAGCCCATTCATAATTATGTATATTTACCAATTTTAATAATTCGTGAATATAATCTATTTTTCTCATTATTTTTTTATCTTCTTCAGACATATTTTCATCAAATTTATATCTCCAACTCATCTCTCTAAATAATCTATTTTTTCTAGCAAAAGGAATTTCTGAAAAATTTTTATAAAACTTAGGCTTTAAAGTTTCTAAAAATTGATGAGCTTCTTCCCAATATTTATATACAGTTGGTTTAGATAAACCTGTTTCTTTTATACATTTATATTTTGTTGCATTTTGATTAAATAATAAATAACTTATAACTTCGTCTTTTTTGGATTTTCTTCCATTATTATCTGTCCATTTTTTTCCTTG
>NZ_JHXW01000025.1 GCF_000622245.1 Fusobacterium perfoetens ATCC 29250
CTTTTCATTCTTAAATCTCTAATCATTCTAATTTCTTCTAAATGGTCTTTTTGTTTTTGATAATTTCTCTTATTTGGAGGAATAGAAATACCTGTAACAACCTCTATATCTTTACGAGGAAAAGTCATATAACTTTCCTTATAGGCTTTTAAGGCGTCCTCTATATCTTCTTCTGTAAAATGATTATCCTGATTTCCTGTCTTACTTTCCATCTCCTCTAAGAATGAATATGCGTCGGCTTTTACCTCCTCATAAGGTATATCACATTTTAGTCCATACATAGCAAGGCTCATTATACAAAAATACCTGTGTCCCTCAACTACTTTTTCATTATCTGTAATAGTTCTTTTCCACCAATCATATAAATCTCTTTTAATATGCCATTTTTTACGAGATTTATCCCCTTTTACTATCCGTCTTTCATACCAATCAGGGTACTTTTCTTTCGCTTCTTTTAAAGTTAATTTTTTCGGAATATAAAGAGCTTTATTTATAATGTCTATTTCTGTATCTACTAATTTTCTTCTTCCTGTTACCCAATGATTAAGCCTTTCAACTGTATAAAGCTCTGAATTTTCTAAATAAAAGGCTCTTACTATTTCTCCGAATTTTGTTTTTGTTTCTGGTATTCTAAATCCCTGAAAAATCCCTTGATATTGTCTTTTCTTGACACTTGATGTGTAGCCGTTCCAAACCAAGTCTATTAACCCATACTTAAATCTTTTTAAAAGGATTTTGATATTATCAAAAAGAGCTATAGGTTTTTCAAGAATATAATATAAATGCAGCCCATTTCCTGAACTGACTATGATATTAGGTTTTGGCATAGCTCCTGATTTATATTGATAAAAAATATTTTCTATATGCTGTTTTTCCACTCCATCTAAGTCAATGGCAAAAGCATATAAAAATCTTGAATTTTTCGCCGTTCTGTTTCTTCCTATGTAACTGATGGGGCTTGTGATGACAAATTCCCTGTCTTTAATTTCTTCCAAAAAATTCAAATCATTAAAAATCATAAAATGTCTTGCTCTATCTTTTAAAATTTCTGTAGCTATTCCGTGATATTTATGATTTTGATGTTCTTGAGAAGCTCCCTCACATTCCTCTAAAGGCATTTCATCATTTCTACTATAAATTAATTCAAAGAATTTATAGACATTAATTTCAGTATATTGAAAATAAGGATTATATTTTAAATAACCATTTCTTAAATTATAAAGTTCTTTTTTCTTTTCTAAACCTGTCATAAAAAATCCCCCTAAAAGACACTATAGAGCCGTTATATTATCAATATATTTTTTTTACCTATTCTATAAAAAAATAAAAAGGACTAAAAATCCTCAA
>NZ_JHXW01000026.1 GCF_000622245.1 Fusobacterium perfoetens ATCC 29250
TTTGAACATTGGAAACTACATAGTAATTAGAGAAACCAAACAATTTTACTAAATTTTTTAGTAGAGTTAGCAAACTTAAATTTAAAGATTAAGAGAATTAAGGGCACACGGTGGATGCCTAGGTAATAAGAGCCGATGAAGGACGTGGTAAGCTGCGATAAGCCTGGAGTAGTTGCAATCGAACTTTGATCCCAGGATTTCCCAATGGAGAAATCTACTAAGATGAAGTCTTAGTGTGAAAACGGTAACCAGATGAACTGAAACATCTAAGTAGTCTGAGGAAAAGAAAGTAAAAACGATTCCCTAAGTAGCGGCGAGCGAACGGGGACCAAGTCTAAATCGCGTAAGTGTCAAGAATGCAGTCGTTGCTTACGCGAGGTTGTGGGAAGCTTTTTGAAGAACTGCAAGATATTCAACGAGTTGTTTCAAAGAATTAGAATAAGTTGGAAAACTTAACCATAGAAGGTGATAGTCCTGTATAGGTAATTTGTAACAATCGTAAAGCTCTCCCGAGTAGCACGGAACACGAGGAATTCTGTGTGAATCAGCGAGGACCATATCTCGTAAGACTAAATACTCTTGTTAACCGATAGCGTATAGTACCGTGAGGGAAAGGTGAAAAGAACCCCGGGAGGGGAGTGAAATAGAACCTGAAATCGTGTGCTTACAAGCGGTCAGAGCCCGTAAGGGTGATGGCGTGCCTTTTGGAGAATGATCCTGCGAGTTACGTTTAACGGCAAGGTTAAGTATACCGGAGCCGTAGGGAAACCGAGTCTTAATAGGGCGCTAAGTCGTTAGGCGTAGACGCGAAACTTGGTGATCTAATCCTGTCCAGGGTGAAGCTGTGGTAAGACACAGTGGAGGCCCGAACTCACCGCCGTTGAAAAGTTGGGAGATGAGATAGGTTTAGGGGTGAAACGCCAATCGAACTGAGAGATAGCTCGTTCTCTCCGAAATGCATTTAGGTGCAGCCTTAAGAATTAAATTACGGGGGTAGAGCACTGAATAGTCTAGGGGGCATATTGCTTACCGAAGCTAACCAAACTCCGAATACCGTAATTTTTAATCTTAGGAGTGAGACTATGGGTACTAAGATCCATGGTCAAAAGGGAAACAACCCAGACCGTCAGCTAAGGTCCCTAATTATAGCTAAGTGGGAAAGGAGGTGGAGATTCCCAAACAACCAGGAGGTTGGCTTAGAAGCAGCCATACCTTTAAAGAGTGCGTAATAGCTCACTGGTCGAGAGTCTCTGCGCCGACAATGTAACGGGGCTAAGCTATAAACCGAAGCTACGGAATCGCGTAAGCGA
>NZ_JHXW01000027.1 GCF_000622245.1 Fusobacterium perfoetens ATCC 29250
AATAGAAAGTCTAGGAAACTTTGGAATAATAGCAGGAAGTACAGAAGCTATAAAAAATAGAGGAACCATTATAAATCAAAAAGGACTATTAATAAATGGGGCTGGTACTGATAATGTAACAGTTAATGCAGGAGATGGTGGAACAGTCGATGCAGAAGATGGTGGTGAAATAAATAATAAATTTATAATAAATACAGTGGAAAAAAATGAAGATTATGAAAAATTGAAAAATGAACAAGCTATTAATATTGAAAAACTTAATTCTAAATTGAATGGAAATACTAACTATAAAATTTCTGATAATAGTTTTAAGAACCTAATTCTTAATGGCTATGGAACTACTTTATTTGTAGATGGAGATTTATCACTAGATAATTCTATTATCAATGGTGGAGTAGATGGGAAAAGTGCTACTATCAAAGGAAGTAATAATATTGACAATTTAACTTTAACTAATGGTACAATAATCAACGGAAATATTGATTTAGATAAGGGAAATGATAATTTAACTTTAGATGATAAAACTCAAATTAATGGAGATTTATTAGGTGGAGATGGAGAGGATACTTTAACATTTAATTCTAATGGAGTATCAACATTTAGTGAAGATAGTGAAGAAAAAAATATTAATATTTTCCATAGTATAAGTGAATTTGAAAATATTAACATAGGAACTAAAGTAACACTTTTTGAAGATGCTAAAGTAACAGGAGCAGATAATATTACTATACAAGAAAATGGTAATTTAGTATTAAGAATAGATAGTACAAATAGAAACTCTCATGCTCTTTCTGGAAATAAAGGAACTATTTCATCAGAGGGAGGAAAACTTTTACTTGCTCTTAATGGAATAGGAGAGGGAGAAACTATTAATTTTGGAGATACTTCATTAGATGAAACTATGAAAGGAAATGAGGAAGCATTAAAAGAAATAACTATTGATACAACTTCACTTCTTCATAATATAAAAAAAATTAATGCTAATTCTGTGCAAGTAATAACAGTATCAGATATTCCTTATGTTAATAATATTAATTATAATCAATTAAATAAAATATATCAAAGTATGAGAATAACTGACCAAGTTAAAGAATTTAATATAACTGATGATAAAACTTTAACAGAGTTTACAAAATACTTAAATGATATTTATGCAGGAACACCTTATTCTTATTCAACTGAAATTTCTAGAAAAACTTTAACAATGTTTGATGAAATTGCAATTT